>DASWQQ010000304.1:0-2766 GCA_036403615.1 Candidatus Dormiibacterota bacterium
GCGGAACTTCGGCAGAGTGCTGCTCACTGTAAACGCCGCGCGGGACTCTTTTCTTCTACGCTGACGACCCGTTGGGAGTCACCTGGACCTTCAGGCCGGTGCCCTTGCGGAAGGTATCGATCGCTGTGGTGTAGCTGTCCAGAGGAAATCGATGGGTGAGCATGGCCTCGCAGTCGATCACTCCCTTGACCAGGAGGTCCCTGGCACGTTCGAAGCTATGGAGGACGGCCATGGACCCCACGATGTTTATCTCGTGGTTGTAGACGCGGAAGGGTGAAAAACGAGCTGTTGCGTCTGCGTTGGCAACGCCGAAGATAAGGACGGTGCCGCCGCGCTTGACCCGCCTCAGGCCATCTTCGATCGCCGGTACGGCGCCGGTGGCGTCGATGACAACGTCCCACCCACGCGGCTCATCCAGCTCATCCGCTGAGGCGGCTACACGGTCGGCCGCCAGTCGCTTGGCCAGGTCGAAGCGGCTGACGTTGATGTCGATCATGTCCACGGTCTTGGCCCCGGCATGGGCGGCCAGCTGAGCAAGCATCAGGCCCATCGTGCCGGCGCCGTAGACCAGGTAGCTTCTGGAGAGCTTGAGGTCTATCTGGTCGAAGCCCCGCACGGCACAGGAGAGGGGTTCGACCAGGGTTCCCCATCTGCGGGGGAGGTCACCTGGCAAGCCATACGCGTTCTTGGCCGGTACCCGGACGTATTCGGCGCAGGCACCGAAGGCCGTGCCCACCCCGATCGCGTTGAAGTTCTCACAAAGGTTGTCACGACCCAGTTGACAGAAATAGCACCTGCCACAGAAGAGCGAGGGGTCCACCGCGAGGAAGTCGCCGGGCGTGACGTTCTGCACATCGGAGCCGACCGAGACCACCTTCCCGCAGAACTCGTGGCCCGGGACTATCGGATAGCGAGTGGGGGCGAAATCCCCTTCCAGGACGTGGATGTCGGTGCCGCAGATGCCGCAGGCCTCCACCTTGACGACAATGTCGCCCGGGCCCGGGGTCGGGTCGTCGATTCGCTCAACGGAAACCTGATGCGGCTGCTCGATTACGACAGCCTTCAAGTGATTACGACACCTTCACTTGACCGCCCCCATCGTGAGGCCACGGATGAGCTGCCTCTGCGCGACAAATCCCGCCAGCAGCACCGGGAGACTGGCCAGCGTTGCCGCAGCCGACAGCTTGGCGTAGAAGAGACCGCGGCCGCTGATGAAGCCGACCAGGAAGATCGGCGACGTGGCGGCAATGCTGGAGGTCAGGTTGACCGCGTAGAAGAATTCGTTCCAGCTGAAGATCAAACAGATCAGGGCCGTCGCCGCCAGCCCTGGCGTCACCACCGGGAGGATGATCCTGACCAGCTCGTCGTAGAGGCCGGCGCCGTCGACGCGGGCCGCCTCGAAGAGGTCATTCGGGATCTCGAGCAGGAAGGAGCGCAACAGCCACACTCCCAGCGGCAGGTTGATCGTGGTGTAGATGATGATCAGCGCCAGGATGTTGTCCAGCAGGTGCAGGTTCCGGGCCAGGATGTAGAGCGGGACCAGGCTGGCAGCAAAGGGCAGGAACCGCGTCGAGATGAAGAAGAAGAGCACGTCGCGTGTCTTCTTGACCGGCCGGATGGCCAGTGCGTAGGCCGCCGGGAGCCCCAATACGATCACCAGAAATGTGGAGAAGATTGTGGCGATCGCAGAGTTGATGAAGAAGGGCGGGAAGTCGCGCGACAGCACCTCCTGGTAGGCGCTGAGCGTGGGGGTGAAGAAGATGGTCGGCGGGATGCTGGCCGCCTGCGTCTCTTCCTTGAACCCCTCGAGCACCATCCATAGCACCGGGAAGAAGAAGATGAACGCCACCACCCAGGCGAGGGCTGTCCGACCGACCTTGGCGGTCGGGAAGGGCGCGCCTCGCGGGGTGGTTGCGACACGCTCGGCTGGCCGAGTTGTTGCGACGTTCATCGCCGTGCCTCCACGATGAAGATGGTGAACAGCGTCCGCAAAGCCAGGGTGGCGACGATCATGGTGAGGATCACCGCCATCACCCCGATCGCCGACGCTTGGCCGATGTCAAAGCCCTGGAAGGCGACCAGATAAAGCAGGAAGGGTAGGTTGGTCGTGGCCTGGCCCGGACCGCCCTGCGTCATCATGAAGATCGAGTCGAACGTCTGGATGATGAATAGAGAGCCCAGAAGCGCACCGAGCTCGATGTATGGCCTGATGAATGGCAGCGTCATGTACCGGAATATCTGGAACGACTTCGCCCCGTCCACGCCGGCGGCCTCCAGCACATCGGTGTTCTGCGACTGCAGACCGGCGAGGATGATCAGCATCATGAAGGGCGTCCAGCGCCAGACCTCGATGGTGATGATGGTGGCCATCGGAAAGCGGTTGACGAAGTCCACGTGGCCGAGACCAATAGGTGAGAGCGCGTAGTTGATGACGCCGAAGACCGGATTCAGCAACGTGTCCTTCCAGATCAGCGCCGCCGCTGTTGGCATCACCAGGAAGGGAGCGATAAGCAGAGTTCGGACGACGCCCCTGCCAAAGAACTCCCGGTTGAGCATCGTTGCCACCGCGAGGCCGAGCACGACCGAGATCAGGACCGCGCCTAGTGTGAGCACCACGGTGTTCCCGAGCGCAATCCTGAAGCTCGAGTGCGTGAGGACTATCGCGTAGTTCTCCAAGCCGGCGAACTGAAAGCTGCCGGGCCGCAGCAAGTTCCACGAGAAAAAGCTGTAGAAAATCGTGAGCAGGAACGGAATCTGCGTGACCAG
>DASWQQ010000305.1:0-15327 GCA_036403615.1 Candidatus Dormiibacterota bacterium
CGTGCTCTTCTCCCTGAGCTGGCTGAAGGAGTATGTCGAGCTCCCCGAGCTGTCGCTGCTATCTGAACGGCTGACCCGCGCCGGCAGCGAGGTGGAAGCCATGATTGAGCAGGAGATCGACGTCCAGGGTGTCGTAGTCGCCCAGGTCCTGGAGCTCCGGCCTCATCCCAACGCGAACAAACTTCAGCTGGCCAGGGTGTCGACTGGAAGAGAACAGCTGGAGGTGGTGACAGGTGCCACCAACCTCAAGCTCGGCGACCTGGTCCCCCTTGCGACCAACGGGGCCCGCCTCAAGGATCGGAGGATCGAGAGCCAGGTGTTGCGCGGTATTCGATCCGAAGGGATGCTCTGTTCAGCGAACGAGCTGGGGCTGGGACAGGATGCCGACGGCATCCTCATCCTGGACCGGGGCGCAACGCCCGGCGAAGATCTGCACAACCTGTTTCCCAGTGACACCGTCCTAGACGTGGAGATCAAATCCAACCGGCCGGACCTTCTGTGTCACCTCGGACTCGCCCGGGAGCTGAGCGCCCTCTTCCAGGCGCCCCTACGGCCACCGGCGCAGACGCATGCGCCGACCAGGGCACAGGCAAGGGGGGACCTGGTAACCCTCGAGGCCGCGCAAGCCTGCCGTCGCTTTATGGCCTGCTCGCTGCGAGATGTGCGGGTCGCCTCGTCACCGGCGTGGATGCAGGCCCGTCTGCGCGCCTGCGGTGTTCGGCCCATAAGCAACGTCGTCGATATCACCAACTACGTCATGTTGGAAGTGGGCCAACCGATGCATGCCTTCGATCGTAATCGGCTTGCGGGCAGCAGGCTCATGGTTAGGGTCGCCCACGAGGGGGAACGTCTTGCCTGCCTCGATGGCAAGACTCGAGTACTGGTCAGGCGCGACATCGTTGTCGCGGACAACGATCATGCGCAGGCCCTTGCGGGGCTGATCGGCGGAACCGAAAGTGCCGTTCAAGCGGAAACGACGGACGTCATTCTCGAGGCAGCCACCTGGGAGCCACGCCGGGTACGGGCCAGTTCCCGACGGCTCGGGCTGCGTACCGACGCTTCGACGCGCTTCGAGAAAGGACTGAGTCCGGCCCTTGGCCCGCTAGCCATTGAGCGTGCCAGCGCGCTGATCGCGGAGCTGGCAGGAGGCGAACCGGTGGAGCTCACCGACCTTTATGCGCAACGCTTGGTCCCGGTTGAGATCGACCTGCCGACACCGCGCATCGAGCGGGTGCTTGGCGTTGCGATTCCAGTCGCGGAGGCAGCAGTGATACTCGAGCGCCTTGACTTCAAGGTTCAGGTGGGGGAGGAGAGCCTCAAGGCCACCCCGCCAGAATTTCGGCTCGACTGCGTGATCCCTGAAGACCTGGTGGAGGAAATCGGCCGCATCTATGGCTACGATCGCATCCCCAGCACCCTGCCTGGGAGGCGCACGGAGGTTCGCGATCTCTACCGGCGCCATGACGCCGACGAGCGCGCTCGCGAGGTGATGGCGGGTGCGGGCTTTGATGAAGCCGTCAGCAACAGCCTCGTCAGTAGCGCGTCCGCGGTCGAGCCGCGGTTGCCCGACGCCCCGGGCCGAGTGCTACGGCTGCAAAACCCGATGGCCGAAAACCGCGACGCACTCAGGGCCAGCCTCTTGCCCGGTTTGCTCGAGGCGCTTTCCCTGAACGATCGCCAGGACCAGGCTTCGGCGCGGCTCTTCGAGCTCGGATCGGTTTTCTGGGCAAATGGGGAGAACGTCGAAGAGCCTCGCGTACTTGGGATCGCCGTCCATGTTCCGGGAGGAGCGGACGCGGCACTGGCGGTAATGCGTGAGGTCCAGCAAACGCTGAAGCTTGTCAGGGAGCGACTCGCCTTCTCGACAATCGACTTCGAAGCGTCCACTGGAGCCGCCTTTCACCCTGGGCGGACCGCGACCATACTCGCGCAGGGTGCCGGCGTCGGGATCGTTGGCGAGGTCCATCCAAAGTTGGTTTCGGAGCTTGGGCTGAGCGGGCGTGCCGTGGCGGCGGAGATCCTTTTCGAGCCCTTCATCGAGGCTGCGACGGCCGACCCACAGGCTCAGTCACTGCCCAGATTCCCCGGTATTCGCCGCGACCTTACGGTCGTTGTTCGGGCCAGGCTGAGCGCGGCCGAGCTCGTGCAAGTTATACGACGCCTCGGTGGTTACACGTTGCGGGAGATCTCTATGCTCAATGAATACCGCGGCGCTCAACTGGGGAAGGACGCTCGAAGCCTCTCCTTCCGGCTTCATTACCAGGCGGACGATCGCACCCTCACGAACGAGGAGGTGGCGTCCAGCCATCAACGGATCCTTGAGGGCCTGAAGCAGATCAACGCCGAGGTGCGCAGCTGATGAACCTTCTTGATCTCATCATCATCCTTCTGTTACTCGGCAACCTTGCCCTGGGTTGGGCATTCGGCCTGATCCGCCGGGTTATCGCCTTCGCCGGGCTCTTCGCAGGACTCGGCGCGGCGACCCTGACGAGCGCCAATACTTCGGGCTACATTGCCAGCTCTTTCGGCATCACATCCGCACTCTGGGCCCATATAGTGACTTACACCCTCGTAGTGACCGGCGCGGTCATCCTTTTCGAGATCCTGGGAGCCGTCTACCAGCGTCACCTTGATTCGTTCGTCGCTCCCGCTTTCGACCGGCTCACCGGAGTGCTTGCCGGAGCGGTGGTGGGTGCCTTTGAAGTGACCGTGATCCTGATCATCGGCATCGGGCTGGTGACAACCAACCTGCCGGCAGGCTACGGCGCTCCATCAGCCTTTCTGACCTGGCGGGAGTGGTTCAGCACCTCACTGCTGGCACCTCACTTCTACAGCCTCGAGCCCCTTACCAGCGCAATCTTCTCGATGGTCCTCCCAACGAGCGTCAGCAACTACTTCACCCAACTCCTAGCCCATTAGGACGCTGCCGCTCAGTAGGCTGAGCGGCGGTGTGAGAGTCACGAGCCCGAGGCTTCCGCGTAGCTTTTTCGAGCGCGACCCGATCGTGGTTGCCCGCGACCTGCTGGGGCGCATCCTGTTCTACCGCAGTCCTGGTGGCCTGCTGGCAGGCCGGATCGTTGAGACCGAGGCCTACGCCGGCGAAGCCGACCCGGCCTCGCACGCCTATCGTGGCCGGACGGCCCGCAATGCGGTGATGTTCGGTCGGGCCGGCATGTCTTACGTATATTTCAGCTACGGGATGCACCACTGCCTCAATGTGACTGCCGACGCCCACGGGAGAGCCGGGGCGGTGCTGCTTCGCGCCCTGGAACCACTTACAGGCCAGGGGCTGATGCGAGAGCGCGGCGATAATGGCCCGGAGGCACGCCTACTCAGCGGGCCGGGCAAGATCGGGCGGGCATTCGGTTTGACCCTGGCCGATAACGGCCGCGACCTTACCCGCGGCCCGTTTGGAATTGCCGCCGGTTCGTCGGTTGACGATGAGGCGGTGGAGACAACGCCGCGGATCGGCATCACCAAGGGAGCTGACAGCCTCTACCGCTTCGCCGTGCGGGGTAATCGATCGGTCTCCGGGCCCGGTCGCCGCTCCAGAACCCTGAAGATGCTTAGTTCGGGAGTTTGATCGTCAGCGTCTGTACCGCTGGGGCGTTGGCCGGGTTGTAATCGTAGGCGTGGACCACAAGGGAGTGATTGCTGTTCGGTTTGCCGGTGACGAGGAAGGTATAGGGGGCCTGCGACACCCGCACAGGGGTGCTGGCTCCGTCAAGGAAGAAGTCCACCTCTTTGACTGCCTCGTCGTCCGACGCTTGCGCCGTGACCAGCACACTTCCGTCCGGCTGAACTGCCTGGCTGACCGAGAGGCTGGGCGGAGTCGTTTCCGTCAGCAACTGGCAGTTCTGGGTAGGCAGCTGAGGATTGTTCTTGTCTTTGAGGTCCTCCGGGTACCCGGGAGGGTAGACAAGGAAGGACTTGAGAGTGGTGAAATTCTGCGGGATGTCGGGCGTCGCAAGCAGGCCATCCGTGGTGCAGACGCGCAGCTGCCGGTACCAGTCGTCGTCGCGACTGGGGGCGACTCCCGCGATGAACCAGTCGGTGAGCGTCTGACCGGCGCAGTTGCCGGTCGCCTTGAGGCCGCTGGCCTTGCAAACCGTGACTTTCTTGAGGCCGTCAGGGACCTGGAAGTCCTTCACGGGGCGGCTTGCCTCATAGCTGTTGAATATGTCTTTGAAAATGAGCCCGGCACCCTGGACACCCCAGACAACGTTCAGATTCGAATTGACATTGGCAGGGCAGCCGCCGGCGCAAGTGTGCCCCATCCAGCTGCCGATGACGATATCGGGGTTGTAGCCCACCAGCCAGGAGTCGTGCCAGTTCTCGGTTGTGCCCGTCTTGGAGGCGAAGGGGCGCTTTATGTTGAGTGCCGCCCCGACCGGCTTAAGGATGTCGCTGATCAGATAGGACACCTGGGGCGAGAGTACCCGAACTCCAGGGCTTGGCTTCCACTCCTGGAGGACCTTGCCGCTGCTGTCCTGCACTTTGAGGATGACGGTCGGATCGTGGTAGATACCACCCGAAGCAAAGACTCCGTAGGCATTGAAATGCTGGAGCGGCAGCACCTCGCTGGAGCCAATCGCCTGGGACAAGCCACGCTCGGGCGTCAGGTTGGCGCTCGTCACGCCCATCATCCGGGCGGTCTGGAAAACCCGGTCGTAGCCCATCAGTTTCATCAACTGGAGGGCCGGGATATTGCGAGACTCCTCCAGGGCACGCCGGACCGTGATAACGCCCTCGCTCCTATGGTCCCAGTCGACGAAGGCGTGGCCGTCGATTTTTCCCTGAGTGTCGTTGATCAGGTTGGAGGGTGAAACCCCGTTGGAGAGTGCTGTCGCGTAAACGTAGACCTTGAATGACGAGCCGGGCTGCCGGCCCTGGCCATCCGTGATTACGTTGTATTGACCACCGATGCCCTGGTCGTAATAGTTGGCGCTTCCAACCATGGCTAGCACCTGGCCTGTGTTGGGATCGATTACCTCGGCAGCGCCGTTATTGACGTTGCGAGCCTTCAGGTCAGGCCGGTTCACCTCGGTGCTGACGGCCTTCTCCGCGACCTGCTGCAGGCCGAGGTCGAGGCTGGTTATAACCTGGAGTCCGCCCGACTTGACGACGTCCTCGCCATATTGCCGGCTCAATTGTTTCAGCACGTAGTCGACGAACCAGGGCGCCTTGACGTCCCGCTGGATGCTCCCATTCTTGTAGACGAGCGCTTCTTTGAGCGCCACCTCATACTCGCGCTGAGTGATATAGCGATCGCGCAGCATGTCGCGCAACACGAGGTGCTGCCGATCAGTTGCGTTCTTAGCTGTCTGGGCATTTAGCGGATCGAATTGGGAGGGCGAGTTCGGAATCCCGGCCAGCATCGCGGATTGAGCTATGTCCAGGTTCTTGGCCGGCTTGGAAAAATACGTCTGGGCCGCCGCCTCGATCCCGTAGGCCTCATGACCGTAAAAGATCTGGTTCAGGTAGAGCGTAAGGATGTCGTTCTTGGAATAGCGCCGCTCGATCTCGAGCGCCAGGGCGGCCTCACGGATCTTGCGTTCCAGGGATAGGTCGTCCCCCACGAACATGCGCTTGACCAGCTGCTGGGTGATGGTGCTTGCTCCCTGGACCGCCTTCTGATGGGTCAGGTCGGCCAGCCCGGCGCCCACGATACGGGTGAAGTCGATTCCGTGGTGGGTGTAGAACTGGCGGTCCTCGAGGGCGATCGTCCCTTGCACGAGGTGCGTCGAGATCGCGGACAGGGGCACCACCGTCCGTACTACGCCTTCCGTGTGCTTCACGTAGAGCAGGGCGCCGTTGCGATCGTAGATTTTGGTCGACTGCGCAAGCTCTTTAGGGTTCAAAGAGCTGGGGTCGGGCAGGTCCCGGGTGTAGGTCTGGTACTTGTCGTACGCTTCAGCGCCCCCTCCCAGGCTGAGGGTCGCCAGCAGCGTCAGGCCTACCACGATCACCTTGTGGACGCTACCGCCCCGGCGGCGCCGGGCACGACGGGCGATTCCAAGTACCCGGAGCGCCGCGCGGCGTGCCAGCCGTTGCCTTTCTGAAAGCACCGGGTCTATAACGGATGGGTTCGGCAAAAAGCACAGTGGTTGAATTCAGGCGTGTATATACTCGGCGTCTGGAAGCCGTGACGAAACGATGAAGGAACGACAAACGCCCGATGCCAGCGCCTGGCAGGAGTTGACCAGCGGCGCGGTCGAGATTATCGATCGGGATAACCTCAGGCGGCGGCTAGAGCGCGGTGATCTCCTACGGGTAAAGCTCGGGCTCGATCCAACCAGGCCGGATATCCACCTCGGGCACACAGTCCAGCTGCGGGAGTTGCGGCGCTTCCAGGATCGCGGACACACAGCGGTCCTGATCATCGGTGACACGACGGCCCGGATCGGTGATCCGTCAGGCCAGAGTGACACTCGGCCGCAACTCAGCCGGGAGGAAGTGGACGTGGCCGCTGCGACCTACCTGCGGCAGGCCTGGAAGATCCTGGATGAGTCGAAAACCGAGGTCCGTTTTCAAACCGAATGGTTCGACAGGATGAGACTTGACGAGATCGTGGGCCTGATGAGCAAGTACACGGTGGCGCGGATGCTCGTTCGCGACGACTTCAGCAAGCGGCTCAAGGAAGGCCGGCCGGTCAGCCTGCACGAATTGCTCTATCCCCTCCTACAGGGTTACGACTCGGTAGCGGTGCGATCCGATCTCGAGCTGGGCGGGACGGATCAGACCTTCAACCTGCTGGTCGGCCGGGACCTCCAGGAAGCATTTGGCCAGCGACCCCAGGACATCCTCACGCTACCCCTGCTGGAGGGAACCGACGGCGTGCAGAAAATGAGCAAGAGCCTGGATAACTACATCGGTATCGATGAAGCGCCTGAGGTCATGTATCGAAAGCTTCTCGGAATTCCCGACGGCATGATCGTCCGCTACCTGCAACTCGTCACCGACGCTTCTCCGACTGAGGTGGCTTCAGAGCGGGCGGCGCTGGAAGCCGGTGAGAACCCACGGGACGTCAAGCGCCGGCTGGCGGAGCGGCTGCTGCACCAGTTTCATCCGCAGGCGGTGGCTGAGGACTACCGTCGCTCGGACGGTGCCTTTGTCAGCGGCGGCCCCGATGAGGTCAGCGTAGCTCCCGGAGAGCGCCCCGCCGCCCAGCTGTTTCTGGACGCGGGACTGGTCAACAGCAAGAGCGAGGCGCGCCGGCTCGCCGCCCAGCGGGGGCTCGCCATCAATGACCGTTCGATCGACTCGGCGGACGACAGAGTGAGCCCGGCCGACGGGTGGCTTCTTCGGCGCGGGGCCCACCGAATGGTGCGCCTGAAGGTACGTTAAACTCGACCACGCAACGATGTCAGGACATTCAAAGTGGTCGTCGATCAAGCACAAAAAGGCGCTCACCGACGCGCGCAAGGGCCAGCAGTTCACCAAGATGGCCCGCGAGATATCGATCGCGGCCCGTGAAGGTGGGGGAAGTGCGGACGGAAACTACCGCCTCCGCCTGGCGATCGAGAAAGCTCGAAACGTCAATATGCCGCAGGACAACATACAGCGCGCGATCAAGCGCGGCACCGGCGAGCTGGGCGGTGCCCAGATGGAAGAGCTTCGTTTCGAGGGCTACGGCCCGCACGGCGTGGCGATCATGGTCGATACGGTTACCGATAATCGCAACCGCACCAGCGGTGAGGTCCGCAACCTGTTCAGCCGGGCAGGTGGAAACCTCGGCGCTACCGGTAGCGTCAGTTGGATGTTCACGCGTCAGGGCCAGATCGTGGTTGACGCGACTGGTCGCGACCCCGACGAGGCTGGTCTCGAGGCGATCGACCTCGGCGCCAACGATGCCCGGGTCGACTCGAATACGGTCGAGATCATTACCGACCCTGCCAGGCTGGAGCCGGTGCAGGAAGGCCTCAAGAAGAAGGGCTTCAAGATCGACTCGGCCGAGGTCACCATGAATTCCTCGCAGGTGGTTTCGCTTGACGAGAACAAGGCGCCGTCCGTGCTCAAGCTTCTCGACCTTCTGGAAGAGCACGACGACGTGCAGTCCGTCTACTCGAACATCGACGTTTCGGCCGACGTCATGGAACGCATCAGCGAACGCGTCTGATCGTGGGCTCATCCAGCGAAGGTTTTCTCGTACTGGGCATCGACCCGGGCCTGGCCGATACCGGCTACGGTGCCGTGCGGCGGCTCAACGGCCGGCTGATGCTCGTTACCTGCGGCACCCTCAAGACCCCGGCCAACGTTGCCGAGCCGCAGCGCCTGCGCTTGCTCGCCGAGCAGATGCGCCGCCTGCTGGCAGAGCTTCAGCCGGAGGCGGCCGCCTTTGAAGAGCTTTTCTTCAGTAAGAACGTCCGCACCGCGATGGCGGTGGGCCAGGCCCGGGGGGTTGCCCTGCTCTCGGCCGTCGAAGCCGGGGCCCTGGTCCATGAGTACACCCCGAACCAGGTAAAACTGTCGGTCACCGGCTATGGGGCTGCCACCAAGGGACAGATGCTCAAGATGGTGCAGTCCCTGTTGGGCACCAGGCAGCTGCCCCGCTCAGACGACGCCATCGACGCCCTGGCGATTGCAATCTGCCACCATCACAGCGGCAGGCTCCGCACCATCCTGAGCCGCCCACCTGTTGGAGCTCGGGCGTGATCGCCAGCCTGGAGGGCGTCCTCGCCCAGCGTTTTGAGGACTCCTTGATTCTCGACGTTCACGGGGTCGGCTACCTGGTCACCGTCGGCAGCCGGACCATGACCGAGTTGCCTGGGGCCGGTGAGCGCCTCCGCCTCTATACCTATACGTATGTGCGTGAGGACGCTCTGGGGCTTTTCGGTTTTCTTCGCCAGGACGAACTGACGTTCTTCAAGCTGCTGCTATCGGTCAAGGGAATCGGGCCGAAGGCGGCGCTGGCGATCTTGAGTCGCGCTGAGCTGCGCATGATCAAGCGGGCCGTTTTGAAGGAAGACGCGGCCCTGCTCGCCACAGTGCCCGGAATCGGACCCAAGACCGCCGCCCGCGTGGTCCTCGAGCTGAAAGGGAAGTTGCGCGACGAGATTTTCGCCGAGGAAGCTACCGCCGGGCCCCCGGAAGCGACGGACGCCATGGGGGAGGCGGTCCAGGTGCTAACCGGCCTGGGGTATACGCCCGCTGAGGCTAAAGAAGCTGTCCGCAAGGTCGCCAGCGGTAACGGCGGCGGCCATTCGGTGGAGCAGCTGGTTACGGTGGCGCTCAAGGGCTTGGACCGCGGATGACCGAGCGCATCATCACCGGCGAAGAAAAGGTAGAGGACAAGGAGTTCGAGTGGAGCCTGCGCCCGCGCCGGCTCGCCGAGTTCATCGGACAGGATGCCGTAAAGGCAAACCTTGAAATCCTGATCAGCGCAGCCCGTGGTCGCAACGAGCCGATAGAGCACATCCTGATTGCGGGCCCTCCCGGGCTGGGCAAGACAACCCTGGCCAACATCATGGCCAACGAGATGGGCGTCAACATCCGCACCACCTCCGGGCCGGCGATTGAGCACCAGGGCGCGCTGGCCTCGATCCTGACCAACCTGGAAGACCGGGATATCTTCTTTATCGATGAGATTCACCGCCTCGCCCGCCCGGTCGAAGAATCACTGTATCCGGCGATGGAGGACTTCAAGTTCGACTTCGTCAGCGGCAAGGGGGCGGGCGCCCAGACGTTCCGGCTGCAGTTGCCGCGTTTCACCGTGATTGGAGCCACCACCCGGCAGGGCATGCTGTCGGCGCCGCTGCGCGACCGCTTCGGAGCCGTCTACCCGCTCTACTTTTATGACGTCGATGATCTCTTTGAGATCGTCGTCCGCTCGGCGAAGTTGCTCAAGGTCACGACGGACGATGCCGGGGCGCGGATCATCGCCAGCCGGGCACGAGGCACACCCCGGGTTGCCAACCGCCTGCTGCGCCGCGTCCGGGATTTCGCCCAGGTGCGCGGGGAGGGCCGCATCGACGAACCGATCGCCCTCGAAGCCCTCACCATGCTCGAGGTCGACCACCTGGGGCTTGATATCGTCGACCGCCGGATCCTTCGGACGATCGTCGAGAAGTACGACGGCGGGCCGGTGGGGCTGGATACGGTAGCCGTCTCTGTCTCGGAAGACCCGGAGACGGTCGAGGATGTCTACGAACCGTTTCTCATGCAGCTGGGCTTCCTGGCACGTACGCCGCGCGGCCGAGTCGCGACCAAGCTCGCTTACGACCACCTGGGTTTGGTCAAGGCGGCTACCGACCAGCCTCGATTGTTTTGATCGCACCGCGGCATCAGGCCGCGCAGATCGCGGTCCTGGTAATTACTTCCTTCTGCGCTGCCTTCTCGCTTTTCCTCTTCAGCGCCACCCTGCCGATCTACCTCTACAGCAATCGGTCGCTATCACTGACGGCAGTGGGAGAACTGGTTGGCCTGGCATTCGTCGTCCAGGTGGTGATGACACTTATGGCAGGCCCCCTGATCGACCGACGGGGAGCGCGGCTGGCGATTCGGCTCGGCCCGGCCTTCTACTTTGCCGCCGCCGTCATATTCATTTTCACCACCAGCCCCCTCATGATTGGCCTTGCCCGAGCGATGCAGGGTGTCGGGGCAGCCATGATCGTGCCGGCTGCGTTCTCCCTCCTGCCGAGCCTCGTCTCAGAACGGCGGCGTGGGACTGCGCTCGGCGCCTTCGGTGCCAGCAGTACGATCGCGCTGGCCATCGGACCCCCCGTTGGTCTACTGCTGCTTCGCCACGGTCCGGGATTGCTTTTTGGCGTGGCGCTGGCGGTTGCTGCTCTCGCGTTTGGGGCCAGCCTGTTCTTGAACACGGGCGCCCCCAATCCGCAACCGGGACCGCTGTTCACCTACAGGGCGAGCTGGACACCGTTGCTGCTGGTCACCTTTCTGACCGTCGTCTACTGGGGCGTCGTCACCGCCTTCCTACCAATCAACGTGCCACTGGCGCAGCTTGGCAACGTTGGCTGGTTTTTCACCGCCGACGCCCTTGCCGTGCTTGCCTTCCGGATCCCAACCGGCTACCTGGCGGACCGGTTTGGCCCTCGCTGGCTGCTGGCACTGGGCATCCTGGTGACCTGCGCCGGCATCCTGGCTCTGCTACTCCCGGCGTCTCTTATCACACTTGTCGCGGCGGGAATGGCGACTGGCTTTGGAGCCGCCCTGCTGCTTCCGCCTATCCTCCTGGAACTGACCAAGCGGAGCCACGAGCGGGACCGCGGAACGGCAATGGCGCTTTACTCGACAAGCTTCTCAGCGGCTGTCGGTGCCGGCAGCCTGGCTGCTGCGCCGCTGGTGGCCACCGCCGGATTCGGTGTGGCGCTGGTGGTCAGCACGGTTGCCTGCCTCGGGGCAGCGCCGATCGTCATGATGAGTCTTGGACGTCGTGAAGACAGCTGACTTCGACTACCAGCTTCCCCAGGAACTGATCGCGCAACATCCCCTCCCGGAACGCGATTCGGCGCGCATGCTTGTGATCGACCCCGCAAGCCGTGGCCTGGTTCACTCGCGAGTAGCCGAGTTGCCCCGCTTCCTGCACCAGGGCGACCTTCTGGTCCTCAACGACACCCGCGTGCTGCCCGCACGGCTTCGCGGCAAGCGCGAGGGTGGAGGAGCGGCGGAGGTCCTATTGTTGAGACCGGTTGGAAAAGCCAGTTGCTGGGAGGCGCTGGTGCGGCCGGGCCGGAGGCTCGGCGCCGGAGCGCGCATCACCTTCCCCGGCTCGGCTCTCACCGCGACGATCGAGGTAAACGAGGGAGAGACGGCCCGAGTCCAACTGGGTGCCGTGGAGGACCCGCTGGCCGAGGTGCGGCGAATCGGCGAGATGCCAACGCCTCCGTACATCAGGGAGCACCTGAGTGACAGCGAGCGCTACCAGACTGTTTACGGGCGGCGAGAAGGTTCGGCGGCGGCCCCCACCGCCGGGCTGCATTTCACCGAGGGCCTGCTGGCGGCCGTCAGCGCGGCGGGCGTGGAAATTGCGATGGTGACGCTGCACGTCGGCCTCGATACTTTCCGGCCGGTACGCGAAGACGATCCGCAGCAGCACCGGATCCACCGCGAATGGTTCCAAACGGATAAGTCTGCAGTCGATGCCGTACGCCGCTGTCGCGGTCGGGGAGGGAGGGTGATCGCGGTCGGCACCACCTCCGTCCGGGTTCTGGAAACCGCCGCCGAAGGCGATCGCATCCGGCCGGCTCAAGGTTGGACCGAGTTGCTGATCCTGCCCGGCTTTCGATTCCGTGTGGTCGATGCACTCCTGACCAATTTCCACCTGCCTCAGAGCACCCTGCTGATGCTGGTCAGCGCCTTTGCCGGACGCGAAAGGATTTTGGCAGCCTACTACGAGGCGGTCCGCGAGGGCTACCGCTTTTTCAGCTTCGGGGACTGCATGTTCTTAGCCGGCCGGGTGGATCCGTGAGCTTCGAGCTTCTCGCCAGCGAAGGTGGGAGCCGCCGGGGCCGGCTGCAGACGGCGCATGGACCGGTGGAAACGCCGGCGTTCATGCCGGTGGGGACGCTGGGCACGGTCAAGGCGCTGACGCCGGACGAGGTGCGGCATGTCGGCGCCCAGGTATTGCTCGCGAATACATATCACCTCGCCCTTCGACCGGGGGCCGAGCGCATTGCCCGACTGGGCGGACTGCATCGCTTCATGGGCTGGGAGGGGGCCATCCTCACCGACAGCGGCGGCTTCCAGGTCTTCAGCCTGGACCACCTGGTCCGAGTCAATGACGAGGGCGCGGTTTTTCGCTCCCATCTCGATGGCAGCGAGCAGCGCTTCACGCCGGAGTCGGTGATGGCATTGCAACGCGCTTTCGGGTCCGACATCGCCATGGCATTCGACCAGCCGGCAGCCTGGGGGGCCGATCGCGCGGCGACAATTGCCGCCGCGCAGCGCACCTATCGCTGGGCCGAGCGCTGCATTACGGCCGAGCCGGCTCCCGGTCAGCTCCGCTTCGGGATTGCCCAGGGCGGCTTTGACGACGACCTACGGGCCGAGAGCGCCACGGCGCTGGGTGGCCTGGGCTTCGACGGCTACGCACTGGGCGGCCTCAGCCTGGGTGAGCCGATGGAGATGACCTACCGGCTGGTGTCACTCCAGGCGACCCGGCTGCCGGCGGACAAACCCCGCTACCTGATGGGTGTCGGAACACCAACCGACCTGGTCGAGGCGATCGCCCGTGGTATCGACTTGTTCGACTGCGTTCTCCCGACGCGGATCGCCCGGAACGGCTCAATCCTCACCCAGGGTGGGCGCCTGAACCTGCGCAACCAGCATTACGCGCTGGATGCCGGGCCGCTCGATGACGGTTGTGACTGTTACGCCTGCCTGCGCTTTACCCGTGCTTACCTGCGACACCTGTTCATGGCGGGTGAGATACTGGGCCACCGGTTGGCCTCGATTCACAACCTGCGCGTTCTGACCCGCCTCGTGGGGGAGATTCGAAACGCAATCGGCTCGGGCCGTTTGCAGGCGGTGCTGGAGCAGGTGAGGGCTCGATGGCACATGGCGCCGCTACCCTGACCGGCCTCTGACCGCCCCCCTTAAAGGGTCCTCATGAGCCTCGCCTATACTTTTGCACGCATGCGCGTCAATCGTGCCCTGCTGGCGTTGATCGCCGGCGTCGCCGTCATCGCCCTCTTCATCGATGGCTTCGCCTACATCTATCGCCTGGCTACGCACCAGTCCCTGACGGGGCCCATCAACAGTCGGCCGCAACTCTCGATTCCCCTGCTCGGCTTCCAGCAGGACATTTACGTGCACAAGGGTCTCGACCTGTCAGGCGGTACCCACCTCGAGCTCCAGATCACCAACGTGCGGTCGGGCCTGAGCGTTTCGAACGCCAGAGACGTGGCGCTCAGCATCATCGAGCGCCGCGTCAACGGCAGCGGCTATGCGGAGTCCACGGTGCGTCCCTCGGGTGCCGACCGCATCATTGTCGAGCTCCCCGGGGTGAACCTGGAACAGGCAAAGCAGATCCTGGGCAAAACCTCCTATCTGACCATCTGGAAGTGGGTCCCCGGGACACCTGACGCGGCCACCTTGAAGCAATTGAATCCAAAGGATGCCAACACCTACCAGGGCTACAAGCCGGAGTGGACCCACATTGACGGCAGCATGGTGACCAACGCCAGCCGCTCAACCGACTCAACCACCAACTTGCCCGACGTGACCATCTCATTCAACAACGAGGGGTCCACCCTGTTTTGTAACTTCACCCGCGACCGTTTCAGCCATCCGCAGGGGACCCCTGATAACAAGCTGGCGATCTTCATCGATCAGAACCTGGTGGAGGACGCCAACGTCCAGTCGGAGATCTGCGGTGGAACGGCGCAGATTACTGGAGGTTTTACCGCGGACAGCGCCCAGGCGCTGGCAGTGCAGTTGAACTCGGGATCGCTGCCGGGGACGATCAGTATCGTTTCCAGCACCGAAGTCGGAGCGACCCTGGGTGCGAACACCGTTCGGCTGAGCCTGCTGGCCGGCGCCTTCGGCCTCGCCATCGTCATCCTCTTCATGCTCCTCTACTACCGGCTACCCGGAGTGGTAGCCAGCATCGCCCTGCTGCTCTACGCCGCCATCACCCTGGCCATCTTCAAGCTCTTCGGGGTGACCCTGACGCTCGCCGGGCTGGCGGGGTTCATCCTCTCGGTGGGTATGGCGGTCGATGCCAACGTATTGATCTTCGAGCGCGTCAAGGAAGAGTTGCGCGCGGGACGGACCCTGGGAGCCTCGATGGAATCGGGTGTGAGTCGCGCCTGGCCCGCCATCCGTGACTCCAACATCTCCACCCTGATCACCTGCTTTGTCCTCTACTTCTTCGGTGCGCCGCTGATCAAGGGGTTTGCAGTCACGCTGGCGATCGGCGTCGCGGTCAGCATGTTCTCGGCGATCGTGACCACCCAGCAACTGCTGCAGATCCTCGCAGGGATCCGGCCTGCCCGACGGCTGGCCCTTTACGGCGTATCGGCGCGGCAGAAGGCGGCGTAGGGCTCGGCATGGATATAGTCGGACGCCGCAACTGGTACTTCCTGGCATCCCTGCTGGTGATCCTGCCGGGCATCTTCTCGATGATCTTCTTCGGATTCCGGCTTGGCATCGACTTCGCGGGCGGCAACCAGCTGAACCTCTTCTTCAAGCAGCCGATCCAGTCTTCCGCCATCCAGCGGGAGATGGACAGCTTCAACGTCGAGGCCACCGTCCAGCAGGCCGGGTCCAACAATGTGCTGATCACGACCAAGCCGCTTTCGACCGTGCAGGAGACAAACATTCGCAAGGACCTGGACAAGAAGTTCGGAGGAATCGACCAGCAGAAGT
>DASWQQ010000306.1:0-2663 GCA_036403615.1 Candidatus Dormiibacterota bacterium
CGCTCAGGGGCGCCGCCGGTCGCTTCGAGACGCGCTTTCGGCTGATGGAGGCCGCCCTACGGGTCGACGGCCGAAGTCTCACGGACACACCCCTCGCCGAGCTGGACCGCTATTGGGAGTCCGCAAAAGGGGCCGAGCCCCGGTGACTTGCGAGTTGGCCGCCTTGCCAATCGCGCTGAGGGCCCCTATAATCCAGTCCGTTTTCGGGCCGGC
The DNA here is from genome assembly GCA_036403615.1 of Candidatus Dormiibacterota bacterium. Taxonomy (GTDB): domain Bacteria; phylum Chloroflexota; class Dormibacteria; order CF-121; family CF-121; genus JALYYC01. Next base: position 214 of record DASWQQ010000306.1, read on the forward strand.
TTGAATATCCAACGAACTCAGCACACGTTTTGAGCACTACAGAGCCAAAAGCCTCGCGCGCGAAGGTCCATCTTGCCGCGCCCGATCGATTGATCTGGATAGTGGTAGGAGCGATCGTTGTTTGGGGACTGTGGGCTTTCGGGTCTGAGCTGATGCTGAACCTGCGTTTGAATTCACAGGTACAGGCACTACGGGCAGGGAATGCCGCCCTGGCCGACCAGAACGCGCTCACCGCGAAGCAACTCTCCGCCGCCGGATCCGCGGGCGCACTCGAGGAGGCGGCCCGCAAGCAGGGTTACACCCGGCCCGGCGAGCAGGTTTATGTCATCGTTAAGCCAACCCCTGCGGCGACGCAGCCGGCCGCGCCGCCAAGCGTTGGCCAGCAGGCAGGCAAGCAGGTCGGTGGAGCGGTAGAGGCGATCCAGAGATGGTGGAGGAATCTATGGCATTAGGAGGGACCGCGGGTTAGGTGGCAGTAACGCCAGGAACGGTGGTGGAAGGGACCGTCGTCGGAATAACGAATTTCGGGGCATTCGTACAGATCGAGGGAGCCGGGACCGGGTTGGTTCACATTTCAGAGATCGCGAACGAGTACGTCCGCGACGTGAACAACCACCTCAAGATGAACGAGAAGATCAAGGTGAAGGTCCTCAATGTCGACGCAAGCAACGGCAAGATGGACCTCTCGTTAAAGCAGGCGGTGGTCGCCACGGACGGGGTGTCGGCGGGGGCTCCGATGGGACCGCCGGTTTTGCCCAGGTCGTACCGGCGGGGTGGCAGGGGCAAGCGCGAGTTGCCCGAAGGTGCCGACCCGGTATTCGAGGAAAAGCTCTCCAAGTTCATGAAGAGCAGCGAGGAACGGCTGCTCGACATCAAGCGGAACCTCGAAGCCAAGCGGGGAGGTCGCTTCAAGTAGAGCTCCAGCCCGCGGCTTGACGAGGGCAATAGCAGCCGCCTAGAATGACCCTCTCGCCTCAGCGGAGGCTGCGTGCGGCGTGGAGCAGTGGAAGCTCGTTGGGCTCATAACCCAAAGGTCGGCAGTTCGAATCTGCCCGCCGCAACCAAGCAATTCCAAGAAGAGAGGAGCCATCAGTGGCTCCTCTCTTCTTTCATCGGGCTGTCAGCACCGCCCACTCCGACCGCTGGCGCATCACTACCGACCGATCGCGAGCGAGCAATTCCTCCAGCTGCTGCAGACCCAGCCTGTACTCCAGCGGCGGAAGCATCCCGAGGGTAGAGATATAACGCCCGCGAACCCGGTCAACGACATCCGCGATTGGCATCACCCGCTCTTCCTCCTGGATCTTGACGGCGACCTCGTCGAAACCGGCGCGGCGCAGCTCACGGCTGATGGTGGACACCTCCGCGAAACGCGGTAGATCGATTACCGGAATGCCGGGAAAGTACTCGTTCAAATAGAACCCGCGAACATGACGGGGGGTGAAGGTCCAGAGACTGAATTTGCCACCCTCTCGAAGGATCCGTCGGACCTCGCGGAAGGCGACGCCACGCCTGCGGAGCAGGTGTACCACCATCACCATCAGGACCACCGAGGCCTCGCCATCATCGACCGGCAGGCGGTACGCGGATCCGGTGCGCCAGTCGACCCTGCCCCCCGGGTCCTTACCACGGCCGACCTCCAGCATCCGCTCCTCGGAGTCAACCCCGATGACCCGGGCAGATGTGAGACCGGCCAACGGCAGGGTGATGCGACCGGTGCCGCAGCCGACTTCGACCACCACGTCATCCGTCCTGAGGGGCGGCTCATCGACGACCCCTAGCAGCCGGCCACGGTCACCGCTTGAGAGCGGCCGGAGTGCGTCGTAGCGGGGCGCGATCTCGGCGAAAGATGGCGACATCCTTGCTAAACTAACCGATGCTCTACGGCGGAGTAGCTCAGTGGTAGAGCAACCGGCCCATACCCGGTATGTCGCAAGTTCGATCCTTGCCTCCGCCAATTACGAGTGATGCTTCCAGGTCGAGTCGTCTCGGCGATCCGCCGGTACCAGGTTTTCCAGCCCGGGGAGCGCGTTCTCGTCGCCGTTTCCGGTGGGCCTGACTCGCTTGCGCTCCTTGGGGCGTTGAGAGAGGTCCTGCGATCTTTTCCACTCCGCCTGACGGTGGCGCATTTCGACCATGGCTGGCGCCCGGAGAGTGAGGCGGATGGCCTGTTCGTGGAGGAGGTCGCCCAGCGCTGGGGTTATCCCTACTCGGGAGGGCGTGCTGAAAACGAACTGCCGCACACGGAGGCGGCTGCCCGCGACGCGCGCTATGACTATCTCCGCCGCGCTGCCACGGAGTCGGGCAGCACCGCCATCGCCCTGGGGCACAACCGCGATGACCAGGTCGAAACCCTCCTGCTCCACCTGCTCCGCGGCAGTGGAGCGCGCGGCCTCGCCGGGATGCGGTACAGAGCCGGGGACCTGGCCCGGCCATTGCTCGGTGTCGAT
>DASWQQ010000307.1:0-3086 GCA_036403615.1 Candidatus Dormiibacterota bacterium
CGACCAGGTTGTCGCAGCGACGGCGTTCTGGCCCTGCAGGTTTGGATGGAAGTAGTCGATCGTGCTCACGTCCGAGGCTGGGAACTTGAAGTTGTAGCCGGCGTAGTTGTCCCACCGGCAGTTCGCAACCTGGGCGCAGACGGTCGCAAGGGCCTGGTTATCCGCCGCTTCCTGCGCCACCACCGCTTGCCGATTAGCCTCGCTGTTCGCGGCGCTGAGCATGCTCTGGCAGATGTTGTAGTTTTTCCAGGCCGACTGGGCAGAAGGGTTTGTCCGGAGGACCTTCCAGAGCTGATAGATATCCGGCAGGCTGGACACGTAAATGTAGGCGCCAGGGTCCCTGACGGAGAAATTAGCCAGGGCCTGCTGGAACTCGGATTTGAATGTGGCGGTCGGCGTCATGGTGGCGATGCTCGACGTGCAGAGGTCATTCGCACCCATCAGAATCGTGACGTACTGCACACCCTGGCCCGCCGCGGTGGAAAGCTGGCCGTCCAACGCCGACATGTTGGCCCCTGTCTTGGCATCGTTGTAGGAATGCCCGGCGATCGATGGATTCCTGGCCAGGATCCGCCGGTACTGACTTGACAGGCTCGCGCTTCCACCCGTGGACCAGGAGTACGAGGGACAATCAGTCAGGAAGCACCACGGCCAGAAGGACATGTCGAAGGCGCGTGTGATGGAGTCGCCGGCCGAGGCCATGGAGTTGGGCAGCGGCGGCGGCGCCCCTGCGGCTGACATCGGCACCAATCCGCAGGCAACCACCAGGATTCCGATCGACAGGCGAAGTTTGAGCTTCATGCGAACCCCCTTCATCGATCCCAACGACGACGGAGCCATCATGGCCCGTCCCAGTACAAGTTGCAACCTCGGCTCGATCGGCCCAGAGCCTAGAATTCGATTGTGAAGGCGACACGGACAGTCAAAGGCACCAAGGCCAAGCGCCGACCCAAGAACAAAAGCCGGCACAAGGCCGCCAACAAGCCGAACCCTCAGTAAGGGCCCTAGGCCGCTTTCTTTCGGCGGGCCTTCTTTGGTTTCGGGGCAGCGGCTTCGGCACTGAGGAGCGCCAGCAGGCCACGCTCTTCAGGCGATAGCTTGTAGGGGTCGTCCTCGTCCTTTTGCTCGATCGGCGTGAGGCCGCCCGCGAGGTAGGCGGCGATCACGGCCGGGTGGATGTAGCACTTTTTGCAGACTGCGGGAGTGTTGCCCAGCTCCTCGGCGACCTTGGCGATGGCCCGGACGAGCTCCTTTTTCGCACCCTGGGTTTCAGGCGTGACCTCAACCTCGCGGAAGAAGCGTGCCGCCAGGATGGTACCGGCCCAGGTCCGGAAGTCTTTCGCCGTGAAGTCCTCGCCTGTGATCTCGCCGATGTATTCGTTGACGTCGGACGATTCGACGGCGTGCTTCTCCCCATCCTCATCGACGTACTGGAACAATTCCTGCCCCGGGAGATCGAGGAATCGTTTGATGATCTTCGCCAGGCGGCGATCCTCCAGGTGTACGTCGTGGTGCTTGCCGCTCTTGCCTTTGAACTTGAAACGCACCTCGGAGCCCACCACGTTGACGTGCCGGTTGCGCAGCGTGGTCAGGCCGAAGGAGCCATTCTCCTTGGCGTACTCCTCATTTCCCACCCGGATACGCGTTTCCTCCAGCAGGCGGACCACCGTCGCCAGCACTTTTTCCCGGGGCATGCCCGGCAACTCCAGGTCCTTGTCGGTCCGTTCCCTGATCTTCGGCAGGGCCTCGGCAAAGGCCAGCATCCGGTCGTACTTGACGGCGTCCCTCACCAGCCTCCACTTCTCGTGGTACCGGTACTGCTTCCGCTTGCGCGCGTCCCGGCCGGTGGCCTGAAGATGGCCGAGAGGATTGGGGCAGACCCAGACATCGGTCCACGCGGGGGGAATCACCAGGCGCTTGATCCGCGCCAGAGTCTCCTCGTCCTTGACCGGGTTTCCCTCTGCATCCTCGTAGCTGAACCCGTCGCCTGACTTCTTCCGGCGGATACCCGGCATCAGGTCGGACACGTAGCGCAGTCCCGCCGCTTTTGCCGAAGCGATCGGGTCGCTGAGCTCCCCGGGATAGACGTTCGAAGGCGGCTGCCAGGACTCGGGAACCGCTACTGCCATCTCTGTACTTGACTCCCTATCATGGTTGACCCATCATAGATGATAGTCATGTTGTCAGTTGTTAGGCAATAGGCGTCGTCCATTCTGGACAGGAGGTGAACTTTGGCTGGTCTGATCTGGGCAATCATCGTTGTTTTGTTCGTTCTCTGGCTCCTCGGCTTCTCCCTTCACATCGCAGGCAACCTGATCTTCCTGCTGCTCGTAGTGGCGATCATCGGCGTCATCTACAACCTTTTGGTCGGCGGTGGGCGGCGGCACGCCCATACGACAGAGGTAACAGAGGTCGAGCGTCACGACGTCTGAGCCCGCGACAAGGAAAAGCTGAAGCGGTCCTTGTAAGGCCGCTTTTTCTTTTGCCCGAACGCGACTATGATTTGGGCAACCGTGGGACGCCGAGCGGTGAAGGAGGTGGGGCGAATAGACGACAGCGAATTCCTCAAGCTCCTGACCCACATTCATGATGAGATGCTGGATGTGGTCAAAGAGCAGCACCCGACCCACGAGCAGTTCGCCGCCTGGCTACTGGGGCAGATCGAAGGCCGCCTGCGGATGCGGATCGGCACGGTCAAGACCTGAGCGGCGCCGCTCCTCCGCCGGGAACTGAGCCCTCCGACGCCTGGTCGCCCGGCCAGCTGGCCCGCGACATACCGATGACGCAGGCCACTCGTACGCTACTGGAGCAGGCGCAGCGCATCGCTGCGGATAGCGGCGCCCAGCGCACGGAGCCCTTGCATGTCCTGGCGGCGATGGTTCGAGCCCGCGACGATCCGGGGCATCGCGCCCTGTTGGAACTCCACGCAAACCTGGACCTATTGTGGGCGGAAGCGCCGGGGGTGGGCGCTGCAGCCGCGGGCCGAGGTGCGGCCCCGATCGGAACCGGAACCCGTTACCTGCTGAACAACGGTCACCGGGAGGCGGAGTCGGTCGGTCATCACCAGGTCGACAGCCTTCATCTTT
>DASWQQ010000308.1:0-4724 GCA_036403615.1 Candidatus Dormiibacterota bacterium
CTTCGAGGAGCCGACTTCCGGCCGCATCCTGCTACGCGACCGCGACGTGTCTGCGGTCCCGGCGTACGAACGAGATGTCAACACGGTCTTTCAGGATTACGCCCTCTTCCCTCACATGTCGGTCGCGGAGAACGTCGAGTACGGACTCATGGTCAAACGCATTAGGCGCGGGGAACGGCGGAGCCGGGTCGACGAAGCGCTTCGAATGATGCGCCTCGAGCATCTCGAGAACCGCCGACCGGGAGCCCTGTCCGGCGGGCAGCGGCAGCGCGTCGCGCTTGCCCGGGCGATCGTCAACCAGCCTCGAGTCCTGCTGCTGGACGAGCCGCTCGGGGCCCTCGACCTGAAGCTGCGCCAGGCGATGCAGCTCGAGCTCAAGTCGATCCAGCAGCGGCTCGGCATGACGTTCATTTACGTGACTCATGATCAGGAGGAGGCGCTCACAATGAGCGACCGCCTGGCGGTGATGAACCAGGGCCGCGTCGAGCAGGTCGGCAGTCCCGCCGAAGTGTATGAGCGACCCTCGACCGGCTTTGTGGCCGGCTTCGTAGGCGCTTCCAACCTGCTCAGCGGCAAGGCCGCGCTTTCGGTTGCAGGCAGCCCAGCATCTATGACCGTGCGGCCGGAAAAGATCCGCCTCGGCGAACCCGGCGAGCAGCCGCGTCCGGATGAAGTGTCGGTGCCCGGCCGCGTTCGGGACGTGGTCTACGTCGGGGCTTTCACCCGCTACGTCGTGGAACTCGACGCCGGCGCTGAGCTGGTTGTGCTTCAGCAGAACCTGACGATGTCGTCAATGGATGTCCTGCAAGCCCGCGGGCGCGCCGTTCGCCTGTTCTGGAACCGGCAACACAGTCGCGTAATCGAGGAATTCGTCCAGTCGGAAGAGGAGATCGCACAATGAGAAGTCACGTAAAGTCTGGCCTGGTGGCGGGGGTGGTGCTGCTGCTTGCCGCCTGTGGTGGCACCCAGTCGGGCAACCAGCCGGCAGCCAGCCTGAAATCGAGCGTCGGCCCGGGCGAAGGCGCGCTGAACCTGGTCGCCTGGACGGGTTACGTTGAGAGTGGCAAGACGGACCCGAAAGTCGACTGGGTGACGCCGTTTACCACGGCAACCGGCTGCAAAGTAAACGTCAAGTTTGCCGATACGTCTGATGAGATGGTCACCCTGATGCGCCAGGGAGGTGGCACGCTGTGGGATGGCGTTTCGGCCAGCGGCGATGCCACCAACCGCCTGATCGCGCATGGCGATGTGGCCGAGGTCAACGTGACTTTGATCCCCGACTTCAAGGACGTCATCCAGTCCCTCCAGTCGCCCCGACACAACACCATCAACGGGCATCACTACGGGGTTCCGTACATGTACGGACCGAACGTGCTGATGTACAACAGCGACGTGGTCAACCCGGCGCCGACAAGCTGGAAGGACACCTGGGACGCCAATTCACCCTACAAGGGCAAGATCACCGCCTATGACAGCCCGATATTCATTGCCGATGCGGCGCTCTATCTCAAGTCGCACAACAAAAGCCTCGGAATCAACGACGTCTACGAGCTGAGCTCAAAGCAACTCGACGCTGCCATCGCACTTCTGAAGCAGCAGGCGCCCAACATCAAGAAGTACTGGTCCGCGACGACCGATGAGACCGACCCGTTCAGCAGCGGCGACGTCGTCATCGGGACGGCGTGGCCGTACCAGGTCAGCTTTCTGAAGGCCGAGAAGAAGCCGGTTGCCGCGGTCGTACCGTCTGAAGGCGCGACCGGCTGGGCCGACACCTGGATGATGTCCGCGCATGCGCAGCATCCGAACTGCATGTACCAGTGGATGAAGTGGACCGAGAAGCCTGATATCCAGGACCAGGTTGCCGAGTTCTACGGGGCGACCCCGAGCAATGCGAAAGCCTGCGACATCCTGCGGAAGAATATTGGCGACTCGGCCGATAAGGACTACCACTGCGGTGACAACAATTTCTTGAAGAACATCGCCCTCTGGAAGACGCCACTCCAGCAGTGCGGCGACAGCCGCGGCAACAGCTGCACCGATTACACCATCTGGCAGCAGAAATGGCAGGGGGTTCGCGGAACCAAGTAAACATGGCGCAAACCGTGCTGGGGACCGGGGCGGGACTGTCGATCCCGCCCCCATCGCCGGTTCGCCGGCTGGCACACAGAGTCGGGCTCTTCCTGTACAGGTTCCCGGGCGCTCGGCTCGCGCTCCTGCTGGGACCGGTGCTGCTCTGGATGCTGGTGATTTACCTGGGCTCGCTGGCGCTGCTGTTTATCACGTCGTTCTGGCGGCAGGACTCGATCAGCGGAGCCATCGTGCAGGACTGGACGCTTCAGAACTTCCGGTTCCTGATACAGGAGAGCGTCTACCGGACGATTGCCATACGGACTGTGGGCATCGCGCTCGCGGTGACGCTCACGGACATCGTTCTGGCGATTCCCCTGGCCTATTTCGCGGCCCGAATAGCGACGCCAAGAATCAGGACGTTCCTGTTGCTTTCAATGGTGCTGCCACTCTGGTCGAGTTACCTGGTCCGGGTCTACGCCTGGCGCACGATACTGTCTGGCGACGGCGTGTTGAACTGGACGCTGCACCAGGCGCATCTCGGGTCAGTCAATTTGGGCTTTTCGCGCTGGAGCCTCTGGATCGTCTTTTGTTACCTCTGGTTACCCTTCGTCGTGCTGCCGGTGTACGCGGCACTGGAGCGGATCCCAACAAGCCTGATCGAAGCTTCAACGGATTTGGGAGCGCGCTGGTGGACCACCTTCCGGCGAGTGATACTGCCGATTGCCTGGCCCGGTATCGTTGCCGGATCGATCTTCGCCTTCTCACTCACGCTCGGCGATTACATCGCGCCGGAGCTGGTTGGCGATACGGAATTCATCGGGAACGTCATCTACCAGGCCGTTGGCATCGCGAACAACATCCCGTTTGCGGCGGCCTACGCCGTCGTTCCGGCATTGATCATGGGGATTTATCTAGTTGTGGCTCGCCGGATGAAGGCGTTCGAGGCGCTGTGAGCCAGGGCCGCGATCGTGCCATCGAGCCTCGTTCGATCCAGATCGGCATGGGCGTCGTCACGGTGCTGGTACTCCTGTTTCTGTACGTACCGCTGCTGATCATCATGGTGTACGCGTTCAATCCGGCGCGCTCGCAGTCATGGCCGCTTCAGGGGCTCTCGACTCGGTGGTTTGTAGCTACCTGGAACAACCAGGAGGTGCGGACGGCGCTTCTGACTTCGATCAAGGCGGGACTGGGCGCGACGGGGATTGCCTTGCTGCTCGGCAGCCTGGCGGCCTTTGCCGTACATAGATTTAGATTCTTTGGCCGCGAGACAGTCAGCTTTTTCCTGATTTTGCCGCTGGCACTGCCCGGGATCGTGACCGGGATGGCGCTGAATTCCACCATCAATTTGGGTGGCCAGTTGATCGGCCTGTCATTCAGCCTCTGGACGATCATCATCGGCCACGCGACCTTCTGTGTCGTCGTCGTTTACAACAATGTGATCGCCCGGCTGCGACGGACGTCGACGTCGCTGGTGGAGGCATCGCAGGACCTGGGCGCCGATGGCTTTCAGACCTTCCGGTACGTCATCCTGCCGAGCATCGCCACCGCTCTGACGGCGGGCGGCCTGCTCGCCTTCGCCCTGTCGTTCGACGAGATTATCGTGACCAACTTCACGTCGGGCACCGAGATCACCCTGCCCAAATGGATTTTCAATAATTTGCGTCTGCCCAACCACCGCCCGGTCGTCAACGTCGTTGCCAGCGTGCTGCTGCTCTTGAGCTTCTTGCCTGTCTACTTCGCGCAACGCCTCACCCGAGAGAGCGGCGGATTGGCGAGCGCCAGCCGCGCCGTCGTGGCTCAGACCACTGGCGAATAGGGCTCGATCTAAGCCGATCGCGCGTGTGGCCGCACCGTTTGTCCGGGAGGCTTTGTCAGCCATCGGCCAGCACTTCGCTCGATCGTCCAGCCGCCTTCGTGCACCATCGTGTGATGCCGACCGCAGACCAGGGCTAAATTCTCGAGCTTGGTCTCACCGCCGCGGGTCCACCACTTGAGGTGATGCCCATCGCACCATTCGGGGGGCCGGTGGCAGCCATCGAAAACGCAGTCCTTGTCCCGGGCCACCAGGGCACGCCTGATCGAAGGCGGGATCTTTCGATGTTCGTGGCCGGTCTCCTGCTCCATCTCGGCAGTGCCCAGTAGCCAGCTGACGGTCGCATCGCAGCCAAGCCGCTGAGCTGTCTCGTTCGCGATTGGACCTACTCCCTGCAGCTCCGCCGCCGCAGCGCCCGCTACACCGGCCAGGGTCTCGATGCTGGCGGTGATCACCAGGTGCGGTCGCATCCCGCCGGTACTGCCCAGTTTGCTTCCAGACAGTGGCCGCCGAGCCAGGTCAACCAGCGCATCCGCTCGCCGCTGCCCGGCAGTCCGGTCGTCGTCACGGTGCGGCGGCTGCATCAACCCATCCAAAGCAGTTTTGATCACCGCGCCGCCCTCGGCATCCAGTAGCCCTTCCAGGTGCACCAGACCGTCTTTCGGCTCGCTGAGATGCAGATAGCGCCGGCTGTACGCCCGGTTGGCCTCGGCCAGCGCTGCCGCCTCGTCAACCCGGAACTCGAACGCCTTCGCCACGCTCGCAAACCGGCCGGGGTCCATGGACTGGGCCGCCTCAATCAGGCTCGCTTCCTCGTTCTTGAATGCACCGGTCCCGACCT
>DASWQQ010000309.1:0-3607 GCA_036403615.1 Candidatus Dormiibacterota bacterium
CCCCAGGCGATCACCTGCCATGTCCACGGTGAACTGGTGCTTGCAATCGGGACACGTCACGGCGGCCTGGCTGTGGCCCTCCTGGTTGATGCGCCGATAGAGGTCCTGCAAAAATGCCAGGTCGGAGGCAAAAAGGCCTTCGATCGTGCCCGATGTCACCTGGGGCAGCGAGCCCAGGCGGCTGACGACCCGAGAGAGCAACAAGACGGTCAGGTAGGCCTCGTTCTCCCGGACCCGCGGGTCACGTTGGGGCAGGATCTCATCCCGCGCCGTGGCGAGCCGCATCACTCCCTCGCGGTGGACGTTGCCGCCTTCGTCAACGAAGCCACGTGGCAGCACGAAGCCAAACTCGGTGTGGAGTTTGGCGGAGGTCGCGCGATCGACCTCCGCCAGGTTTGAGACAGGGCTCACTTAACCCGCTCGCAGGACTCCATCACGATGGTCGCTTCCTCGGTCACGACGTCGTTCGAGCCGGCCTTCAGAGGGCTGACCGACAGCTTGGAGGGCCAGGCATTGACGAAGTTCCAGCGGGCGATCTCACCGTGCTCGTAGTCATAGAGAATGATCGAGCCGTTTTTCCGAGCTTCCTTGATCTTCCCTTTGCAGGCCAGATCGTGCCACTTGTGGAGCTCCATCGAAACGTTCTTGGCGCGCTTCAGCGTGAAGGTCGGCGGCTTCGGGTTGGACGGGATCTTCTTGATCACGAGCTTCCCGTCCGGGCCGTTTTCCTTCAGTTCGGTGACCTCGATCTCGGACACCAGGCCGCTCAGTTCCGTGAACTGAGCGATTGTCGTGCCATCGACTTCGATGGCGAAGTTACGGGCTGCGAACGCGTCGTTAGTGGATACGTTCGGTAGACCTGTTGCCATTGACTGTCTCCCTTATTCCGTGAGTGACGTGCCGCCGGAGAACTGCGAGATCCTGAAGACGACGAACTCCGCGGGCTTAACCGGCGCGATGCCGATTTCAACTATCAGCTGGCCGGCGTCGATGGTTTCTGCCGTGTTCAGCTCACCATCACACTTGACGTAAAAGGCTTCACCTGGGCTGCTGCCGAAGAGGGCGCCGTCGCGCCAGACTCGCACCAGGAACGCATTGATCGTCCGCTTGACGCGCTCCCAGAGCTTCATGTCGTTGGGCTCGAAGACCACCCATTGGGTACCCAGCAGGATGCTGCCCTCGATGTAGTTGAAGAGCCGCCGGACGTTGATGTATCTCCACGACGGATCGCTCGAAAGTGTCCGGGCGCCCCAGACGCGGATGCCGCGGCCCGGGAAGGCGCGAATTACGTTGATACCCTGCGGATTCAGGAGATCGTGCTCAGGCTTGGTGACCTGGAGCTCGAGCGAGATCGCGCCGCGAATCACTTCGTTGGCCGGTGCCTTGTGAACGCCGCGAGAGTCGTCGCTGCGTGCCCAGATGCCTGCCATGTGGCCGCTCGGCGGAACGAAGTTGGCCTGGCCGGCGAGGGGATCGAAGACCTTGACCCAGGGCCAGTAGAGCGTCGCGTACTTGGAGTCGTAGCCCGCCTGGTCGACCCGCCATTCACGGACCTGCTGCGCGTTCAGTCCGGGGGGCGCATCGAGGATTGCGACCCGATCGCCCATCAGTTCGCAGTGGGCGATCATGGCCAGTTGCACGGCCTTGACCTGCTCGCCGTCGATCATTCCGCGCTGGTACGCGGCCATGAGGTCCGGCACGCACAGCATGGTGACCGTGTCGACTGCCTCGAGACCGGCAAAACCTGTCCTATCTGACGAGTTGCCAACGTACTCATCGGGCGTCACTCGCGCCGGCATCGTCGCGCCGCCGCCTTGAAGCGTAACCTTGCCCGGGGCGGGGACCTTTTCCAGTGCGCCGGCGGTCCCGATCTCCTCGAGGAGGATCAGCTTCGACGCCGCTTTCACGGCTGTGATCACGTTGTTCTTGCCCCGTCGGCTGGTCACGTTGTCGTACTCTTCGCGATCCTTGCCGCGAGAGACGATCAGCTTGAACGTGTCGTCAGCCGGCTGAGAGGCTTCGGCGACTTCGACCGAAATATCGTTTCCGGGCTGGCCGCTGTCGAGCGCCAGGACGCGATAGCCTGCCAGGGCCTTGTCCTTGGCACTGGGGAGCTCCGCCTGCGCTGCCGGCGCATGGCCGTCGGCGCCGATACGGACGACGTAGCAAGAGCCACCGCCGTTCAGGAAGTAGCCGTAAATCGAATGCGCGAGGTACGAGCCTTCCATAAATCCGCCGAATGTCTGCGCGTACTGGCTCCAGTTGGTCACGAGCGTCGGCTGGTTGACCGGACCCTTCTCGGCGAGGCCGACGAAGGCAGCGGTCGACGTCCCGACACCTTCAATGGGACGCGAGCCAGCCTCGACCTCCTCTACGTATACGCCGGGCGACAGGTAATTGGGCATGGGCGATTCTTCCTCCTGGTTGATGTGCGGTAGGAACCCGCCGAGCGTCGCATTCGCAACGAGTTCAGGCAATGGTCCTCGGGGCCAGTGAACGGGAAGGTGGACCTGCCCGAACGGACCCCCGGTCGCGTCTGAGCTTGCCCCTTAAGGCAGCAGGTTCACCCCAATAACTGCCCTGCGGCGACTTGTTGCTTGCAGGCCCAGGGGCAAATCTACTGACTAATGATCCAGGACGTGGATGAGTCCCTGCGCGCCCTCGTCAAGCGCGACGCCCTGAACGGCTCAAAAGCCGACGTCGCGTTCGACGCGCCCAACAAAGAATGGTCCTCGCGGCGCAACACGCCGACGGTGGATTTATATCTTTATGACATCCGCGAGGACGTCGAGCAGCGGGAAGTGATGTGGCAGGACGTCCGAAACCAGGACGGCATGATAGTCGAGCGCCGGCCGCCGCCGCGGCGGTTCAAGCTCTCTTACCTGGTCACAGCCTGGACCCAGCGTCCCGAGGACGAGCATCGTTTGCTGTCCGGCTTGCTCACCTGCTTTCTGCGCAACCAGGTCATGCCGGGAGATGTCCTCTCGGGCTCGCTTCTCCAGAACACGCAGCCGATCACGCTCAGTATTGCCCTGCCACCGCCGCAGGACAGGTCGATCTCCGACGTCTGGTCGGCACTGGGGGGCGAGCTCAAGCCGTCGCTGGACCTGGTCGTCAATGCGCCAATCGAAGTCCGCCTCACCCAGGCGGCCGGTCCTCCTGTACTGGAGGATCCTCGCTTCACAATTTCCAGGCCGGATGCCGAGAGCGAGACACTCACCAATCCCGCCCTCCGTGCCGCCAAAGGCAGGCGCGCAGCGGAGGCGCGGATTGCTGCCGCAAAGCCGATCGGCCCAGCGGGTCCGGAAGCGTCGAGGCGCTCGGGCCGGCTCAAGCCCGGGGAGCCCGTCCAGCCTTCGACTCCGGCCAGCCTGGAGGAATCGATCCGTTCGGGCAAAGAGAACCAGCCTGGCCGTATCGTCAAGATCCGCGGCATCGAGCGGAGCTAGGTCGATGGCTTTGCAACCAAGAAGCTAGGCGATGCCGTCACAGGTACTCGCTCGCGAGGTTGACGCCTCCCTGACACACGTGCTGCGGCGACTCGAGCTGATCGAGTCGCGGGTGCGGGCATCCGTTGCCCGGCGCAAGGCAGCCGACCCGGAGACTG
>DASWQQ010000310.1:0-10574 GCA_036403615.1 Candidatus Dormiibacterota bacterium
GTCCAGCGGCCCGGGCTTGTTGAGGATGTAGCCGGGGACGCCGATCTTCCCGATGTCGTGGAGGAGAGCACCATATTCAAGGAACCTCAGGGCATCGTCCTTGAGACCAAGCCGCTGACCCACGGCACGCGCGAGGGCGGCCGTCTCCCGAGAGTGGGCCTCGGTGTGACGGTCCTTGGCATCGAGCGCAGCGGCCAGTGCCTCGATGGTGGCGAGGTAACTGCGCTCGAGCTCCTGCTCGCGAGCGGAAGCCAGTGCGTTCTCCTGCCGGAGCGCCTTACGCACCATCGCCGGCACGTACGTGCAGATCACCATGGACGAGACAAGAATTACCACCAGGCGGGCGTACTGGCTGTCCCAGCTGCCCAGGAGCGGAGCAGCAACCACGATGGTCGCCAGCACGAGTACGGAGGCCGCGACCCGATACTCGAACAGCGAAGCGGTGAAGACCACGATCACCATGAAGAGCGGCAAGAGGTGGGAGTGAACACCACCAGTGGCTGCAAGACTCACGCCCAGCATCCCGATGCCACCAAAAACCACCGGCAGAAAGCGGCGGCTCGAAAAGCGCTGCCAGGGAAGCACCCAGCAGAGGACACCGCCCGCGATCGCCAACGCGGTCACCGCCCATTCCAGGGGGTAGTTCACGTGGAGACCGGTGCCCAGGTAATCCGACCCAAGGACGATCCCACCAAGGCCCCAAAAGGAAAGGGCCGCGATGCGGAAGGTGGCGCGGTGAACGCCTGCGGGCAGATCGATGCCGGCCATATGTCCCGAATACAACGGCGAGTTTGGCGGCTTCCATCGGTAGCATGACGCAACCGTCATGTTCTGGACATTCGTCGATCCCGACCAGGTCGCCTCTGGCGAGGTAATGATCCAGGGGGAGCGGGCTCACCACCTCGGCCGTGTCTTGCGTGTCCGGCGCGGCGAAGAGGGTGTTGTGGTGGCGGCGAGCCGCGAGTACCGCGTAGTCGTTAGCGATGTCCATCGGGATCTGATCCTGGCTCGGATTGTTGAGTCAGTCCCCCTACGCACGGAACCAGAGATCGCAGTCACCGTGCTGCAGTCACTGTTACCCAACCCGGACTTTGATGCCGTCGTCGAAGGCGCCACGGCCGTTGGGATGTCGCGACTGATTGCTGTTGAGGCCGCTCGCAGCATCCGTCGATCAGGCCCGGACCGTCGCACTCGATGGATGGCGATCGCAGAGTCAGCCGCGGCGCAGAGTCACCGGGGGCGAATCCCAGAGATCCTCGGTCCGATGGCACTGGCCGAGGCCATCGGTAGGGTGACCGGAACTCTACTCGTGCTCGACCCGGGCGCGGATACCGAGCTCAAGACGTCGCCAAAGCGCGATGGTGCGGTCTGCCTGGCCGTGGGTCCCGAGGGTGGCTGGACCGAGGCCGAGCTTGCCACCTTTTCGCGCGCCGGCGCGAGGACCGTCAACCTCGGTCCCCGAATCCTGCGTGCACGGCTCGCTCCCGTCATCGCCACTGCTATCCTCGTGGCTCAGTCATGAAGGTCGCGATCCAAACCCTCGGCTGCAAGGTCAACTTCGCCGAGATGGCCGAGCTAGGCGACCGCCTCGGCAAAGCGGGCTTCATGGTGGCTGAAAGCCACCGCGATCCGGACGTGTGCGTCATCAACAGCTGCACCGTCACAGCCCAGGCGGATCGCAAGGTGCGCACCCTCGTGCACGGGCTCCGCCGCAAACACCCCCAGGCACACCTGATCCTCACAGGCTGCCATGTCGACAACCCGAATCCGCGGGCATCCGCAGTGCCCTCTGTCGACGCGGCCTTTCCCAATGCTCGCAAGCAGGAGATCTTCGACTACGTGGTCAGCACCTTCCCACCGGACAGCAGCAGCGGTAGCAGCTCGGGACGATCCCGCCTCTTCCTCAAGGCGCAGGACGGGTGTAACCATCGCTGCACCTACTGCATCGTCTGGCGAACCCGAGGCTCGTCGGCTAGCCAGCCGGAGGAGGCGCTGATCGAACGCGCGCGCAAGGCAGCAGCCGAAGGCTACGGCGAGATCGTGCTCACCGGCGTGGACCTCGGAGCCTTCGGCAGGGAGAGTGGCGGCTCGCTCGCATCGCTGGTGCGTCGCCTGCTCGAGGCGATATTCCCTGCACGACTGCGGTTGAGCTCGATCAATGCCAACGACTTCACTGATGAACTCGTCCAGCTCGTCGGATCAGAGAACCTCTGTCGCCACCTCCATATCCCACTGCAGTCAGGAAGTGATCGGGTGCTGAAGCGGATGGGCCGTCTCTATCGGCGCCAGGACTACATGGACCTGGTGACCTCCCTCCGCGCGCGCTCCGCCGACCTGGCCCTTACCACCGACGTGGTGGTTGGATTTCCCGGTGAGTCGGATTTAGATTTTGCTGAAACCGAGGCAGTCGCGCGAGATGCCGCCTTCAGCGGCATGCATGTTTTTCGCTACTCCCCACGGGCTGGGACAGCCGCACCTCGATTGGGCCTCCCGGTGGATGATCCGCGCAGCCGGGAACGTAGCCGCCGCCTGCAGCGCCAGGCGGAAGAGCAGCGACACGCCTACGAGGCGCGCTTTATCGGCAGAGAACTTGACGTCGTCTGGGATCGCAGGTTCCCGAGCCGGATCCGCGGCCTCAGCGACAACTACATCACCGTCTATGCGCCGGACGCCGGTCAGCCGCTCGGCAGCCTGGCCAGGGTCCACCCGCTCGCCGCGGCGGGGGACGGGCTCCTGGCAGGGGCCAGCTAAGATTCCGCCCATGCCCGAGGACTGCCTGTTCTGCAAGATCTTTGCCCGGGAAATCCCGGCGCGCGAAGTCTTCCGAGACGATGATGTGGTCGCCTTCGACGACATCCAACCGGTTGCCCCCACGCATGTCCTGGTGATTCCCAGGCAACACATTGCGTCTGTCCATGACCTCGTAGAAGAGCACCACGGCCTGGTGTCGAAACTAATCACCGTCGCCAACAAGATCGCCGACGATCGCGGAGTTGCCCAGGACGGCTACCGCCTGGTTTTCAATACCGGGCCACAGGCCGGTCAGAGCGTCTACCACGTTCACCTGCACCTCCTCGGCGGCCGCGCCCTGGGCTGGCCGCCCGGCTGAGTCCACGACTGGCTGAGCGCCGTCACAGCCTCGTAACAAATCGCAGCCCCCAGGGCATGGCGCGAAACAGAGCCTGTAATCGGTCCGCAGTAGGGTTGATCGCAGATGCGCGTGCCCGGTTGGCGTCCAGCAACCCAGGATCAAAAGCGCCGCCGCCGGCGGGGTGGTTTCCTGCTCTTTTTTGGCGCCTTCATCGCCCTTTTCTTCGCCGTCCGGGCGATCCCCGCGGACTGGGAGATCGGACCATTCAAGATCGACGCGAACGGGAGCGCCGCCAGCCCCGAAGCTAGCCTCTACTTCGCCGACGACCCGCACGCTCCCTTCTGGCTGCTGGTACCGACCTTCAACCTGCCGCCGCGTTTCTTCGCCGCACGCCCCCATACGACCGGCCGCCCGGTCGCGCTCGGCCCCTCCAACGGACCGACCTCCTCCCCCAGCAGCACGCCCAGCAACGCACCAACCGGAACGCCGACGGCATCGGCGACGCCGTCAAGCACACCAGCCAATACACCCAGCCCAACCCCAACCGCGGCACCTACGGCTACACCGACACCGACGGCCACGCCGACCGCCGCCCCCACACCTACGCCCACTTCGACACCTACGCCCACCCCGACACCTACGCCCACCCCGACCCCAGCGCCAACTCCGACACCCACGCCGGCACCGACCCCTACTCCGACGCCGGCGCCCACCCCCACACCTACCCCCAAGCCCACACCTACCCCAACGCCGACGCCGACGCCGACGCCGGCGCCCACGCCTACGCCCACGCCCACGCCCACCCCTACGCCGACGCCGACACCCAAGCCGGCCTTCGCGATCACGGCCGACTCAGAATCGGTCAGCTGGAAGGCGCAAAACAACGCCCAGGGCTGCGGCGGCATCACGACCGCAACCGGAACCTTCCGCACCAACGGCGTTGGCGGGACCGTGTCGTACGGTTGGCTGCGCAAGGACAGCACCGGAACCCACCTGATCGCTGAGCCGGCGATCGTGATCGCAGCCGGCGATACGTCCACTCACAGCGTCGTGACCGACAAATGGGCCCCCGAGTCCGGCGGAACCGAGCAGTTGGTCTTCACCTCCCCTTCCGCCCCGGCAGTGCCGGCCCAGGGCTGGAGCTGCTAGGCGGCTAGCGGCGGCGGGTTGCCGGCGGCTTTCGCGGCAGCAGCGTCAGGGCTGCGGAAGGCTATCTGGCCCCTGCCGCTTCGCTTCGCTCGGTAGAGTAGTTCGTCGGCCCTGGCGAGCAGTCCTTCGGGCGTCTCTCCGTCCTCGGGGAAGACGGCAATGCCGATGCTGAAACTGACCTCGACCGGGGTACCCCGGAGCGTCTGTCCCATGCTGGCATACATGTCCTGGATCCGGCGTGCAACCACAGCCGCTCCCGGTCCGTCAGCATCCGAAAGAAGGACGACGAACTCATCGCCGCCGAAGCGAAAGGGCTCATCGCCGACGCGGACGGAGAATCTGAGAAGGCTTGCCACCTCTTTCAGCAACTCGTTGCCGGTGCCGTGGCCGAGCCGGTCGTTGACCGTTTTGAAGCCGTCGACGTCTACCATCAGCAGAGCCATAGGCCGCCTGGTCCGGGCCGCGGGGCCTAACCAAACCGGAAGTTGCTCCCTCAGAGCGCGGAGATTGTGGAGGCCGGTCAGCTCGTCGATACGGCTCATCTGCATAAGCCGCCTCCGCTCGCTCTCCCAGTTGCTCGTGAGCAGGGCCGCGTAGCCGTAGATCAGGAAGTGAGTCACCAGGTTGACCGCCAGCGTGATGCCATGATCGCCACTGATCCCCGCGTTTACCACCGCGACGCCGGCCGCAATCGTGATCGCGATCGGACGCGGGAGTAGAACCGATGCCGAGAGAGCTATGAGGAAGTAGACGAGCTGGACGTCGAAGGTGCCGGCCATGATCTTCTCCAGGTAGGCCACAGCCCCAACGGCGGCGAGCAACACGGCAAGCGCGAGTACGCGTCGGACTCCGACCGGACGAGAACGCATCCTCTTAGAACGGGGCGGGACTTCCTTGGTTGCAGATCCGCGCTTCAGCGGGCACGGCGCAGGCCCACAATCCGCACCAACCAGACCCCGACCAACAGGACGGCACCGGTGGTCAGCGCCGTCACTGTGTGGCTGCAACCAACTACCAACCAGGGGACGGCAAGGGCAAGCCCGCTGAGAGCCTCGCGAATCGGGATGCCCGCGCCGATCGGGGTGTCGCAGGCGACGCAGCGGCCGTGCTGTGCAAGGTAGCTGATCACAGGGATGAGCTCGTCGACCGTCAGCCGGTGGTGACAGGTAGTGCAGTGGGAAGGCGGCCAGAGGAGCGATTCACCTCTAGGTAACCGGTCGCTCGCGAGCTCGACGAAGCTGCCCAGCGCCATTCCCAGCGGAAGCAAGAAGGCCGCACCGAGCAGGTTGCACAGGATGTCGAGCATTAATGCCAACCCCTGCCGCGCCGCGCCCACAGCCAGCCCGCGCTATCGATGCCTACCTCCAGGTCTTGCTTGACCAGGCGGCCTCCGATCTCGTTCTGACGGCCGGCGCCCCTCCCACGATGCGCAAGGACGGCGCCCTGGTCCCCATCACGCAGGAGGCGCTCCGGCCAGAGGAGATCGAGGCGATCGGACACGAAGTCCTGTCGGAAGAGCGCTGGGCCAGCTTCATCACCCATGGTGACCTCGACTTTTCCTTCAACTGGATGGGCAAAGCTCGTTTTCGAATCAACGCCTTCCGTCAACGTGGATCGGTGGGGCTTGCCCTGCGGCTCATTCCCTATCAGATCCCCAATTTCGACCAGCTGGGCGTTCCGGCGGTTGTGCGCGGCCTCACCGGTCTGAACCAGGGCCTGATCCTCGTCACGGGGCCCACCGGCTCGGGTAAGTCCTCGACGCTGGCAGCGATGGTCAACGACATCGTGGCAACCCGTCCCTGCCACGTCATCACGATTGAAGACCCCATCGAGTATGTATACCGGCATCAGCGAGGTATTGTCGAGCAACGCGAGGTTGGAGCGGATGCTCGCTCTTTCGCCGAAGCCTTACGGGCCTCTCTCCGCCAGACTCCGGACGTGCTGCTCATTGGAGAAATGCGTGACCTCGAAACCATCTCCGCCGCGATAACAATTGCGGAAACGGGTCACCTCGTCCTCGCCACACTCCACACGAACGATACGACGCAGGCGGTCGACCGCATAGTCGACGTCTTTCCCGCCAGCCAGCAGCAGCAGGTACGAGTGCAGCTTTCGAATACTCTGGCAGCGGTCATATACCAGCAACTTCTGCCCCGGCGGGATGGCCATGGCCGCGTCGCCGCCTTCGAGGTGCTCTTGAACACCCTCGCCGTTCAGAACCTCATCAAAGAAGGCAAGACGCGCCAGCTGCGCAACGTGCTCGAGACCAGTTCCAAGGACGGAATGAACACCATGGAGCGCAGCCTGGGTGAACTGGTCAAAGCCGGGCTCATCGACTTTACGCTTGCCGCGGCACGGGCCCAGTACCCCGACGAGCTGCGACGCCTGGCCGCCTGACCGGCCGGCAGAAGGTCCGACCGACATCAACCGCCGGGCGCGCAGGATTGCTCTGCTTGACACGTTTGCACCATTCGTAGAGATGAAGCCCGCCCTCTCGACCAGCGAAGCAGCGCGCTGGCTCGGAATCAGCAAGTCGACCCTGATCCGTGCGGTAAACCGTGGAGAGATTCAGCCCGCGTTCCGAACGCCCGGCCGGCACCTCCGCTTCACCTTCGATGAACTCGAGTCGATCAAACGCCGTTTGCAGTCGCCATGGACCGGGGTCGCGTGAGCGAGCTCGAGCGCGAGGGAGCCAGCCGAGGAGTCGGACTTCGTCAGGACAAGCGGCTGGGCGAGCTGCTGCTGGAGAACGGTTTGCTAACCCCTGAACAGTTGGACCTCGCGCTTCAGGAACAGAAGCGACAGCGGATCCCGCTGGGTCAGCTGCTCCTCGCCCAGGCCGTTGTAGATGAAAAGGCTCTCGCGGGCGTCCTGAGCCTTCATTTCGGCGTCCCATTGATCGATTTCAGCCGCGCTCGCGTGGAGAAGGAAGCACTGGCCTTGATTCCCGAGCCGTACGCGCGCGAGCACACGATCCTGCCGATTCGCCTTCAAAAAGACGAGCTTGAGGTGGCCACGATCGACCCCGGCGACCTCGCGCTGTTCGCCGAGCTCAAGGTCCTAACCCGCAAGCGCATCAAACCGCTTCTCGGTGTTCGGTCCGAGATAGAGCGGGCGATCGGGCAGTTTTACAAACTCCAGGCCGGCATGGAGCGTCACGTCCGGTCGTTCGAAGAAACGCGTCAACCGGGGGCGCCGCGGCGCCTGGCCGAAGTCAAGCAAGATGCGCCGGTAGTTCAGATCGTTGAATTGATAATCGCCCAGGGGGCCGAGGAACGCGCCTCTGATATTCACATCGAACCTCAGAGCGATCACCTCCGCGTTCGCTTCCGCGTGGACGGGGTGCTCCACGACGCGACCCGCCTGCCCGCCACCCTGGCGGCACCGATCGCCTCTCGCGTGAAATTGATGGCCAACCTGGACATCGTCGACCGGCGACGAAGCCAGGACGGACAGATCCAGACGACCGTGGACGGCCGGCCGCTCGATATCCGGGTGGGGACGATCGAGACCATCTGGGGAGAGAAGGTGGTACTGCGCTTGCTCGAGCGATCGCGGTCTGTGCTGGGCCTCGATCGCCTTGGTTTCTCGCCCGGTTCGCTGAGCACCTTCACGGAACTGATCCACTCGCCCTACGGGATGATCCTGATCACGGGCCCGACTGGCAGTGGCAAGACGACCACACTTTACGCCGCGCTGAACCAGCTCGACCGCGTCGAGCAAAACATCATGACGATCGAGGACCCGGTGGAGTACACGTTCGAGAACGTCAACCAGATCCAGATCAACCGGCTGGCCGGAATCACCTTCGCGAACGGCCTGCGAGCCATCCTGCGGCAGGACCCGGACGCCATCCTTGTCGGCGAGATTCGCGACAAGGAGACGGCCGAAATCTCGGTGCAATCGGCCATGACCGGACACCTCGTCCTCTCGTCGTTGCACGCCACAGATGCCGTCGGCGCCGTCTACAGGTTTCTCGAAATGGGGATCGAGCCCTTCATGGTGACCTCGGCAGTGATCGGCGTACAGGCGCAGCGGCTTGTCCGGCGGATCTGCGATGACTGCCGCGCCACCACCAAGCCCCCGCTACAAGAGTTTGAGTTCTACCGGGCGATGGGCGGCACCGGCATCGTCTTCTGGCAGGGCACAGGCTGCGCTCACTGCTCGCATACGGGATTTCACGGCCGAATCGGGGTCTTCGAGGTCCTCAAGATGACTGAAGCGATCAAAAGGCTGCTCGTCCGAGATGCCGCCCCCGATGCTCTGCGCGCCCAGGCCGTCGCCGACGGAATGACCACGCTGCGAGAGTCGGGGCTGGCGAAGATCAACGAAGGTCTAACGACTATCGGCGAAGTTATGCGCTCAGTCCATCTCGGGGAAAGGATCGATGCCTAATTACGCCTACCGTGCCTACACGGAAAACGGCCGGAGGACTCAGGGCGAGATCGAGGCAGGCGGCCAGTCGGCGGCCGAGCAGGCGCTCTGGCTTCAGGGCCTCAAGATCGTCCAGCTCCGCCCGGCACCCCCGCACCGGACGATGGCCGATTACTTCCCGTCACTTTTCAAGATTTCCGCAGCCGACGTGATTCTCTTCACCCGGCAGCTCGCCACCTTCGTCAATGCCGGCGTGCCCATGAGTAGAGCATTGAGCACAATCGCCGAGGAAACCGGCTCACCTCTCTTCAAACGGATCATTCTGGCCGTGCTCAACGACCTCGAGCGAGGCCAGAACCTTTCCGATGCCTTGAGCAAGCACCCCACGGTCTTCCCAGCCCTCTACATAGACCTGGTCCGCGTGTCCGAGGTTACCGGGAACCTCGAAGGGACACTCAAGGAACTGGCGGGCTATCTCCGGCGCGACCTCAACACCCTGCGTCGGGTGCGCACCGCCATGATCTACCCGGCCGTCATCCTGGTGGTCGCCAGCGTGGTGGTGGTGATCCTGGTTTTCTTCGCCCTCCCGGCCTTCGTCCGAATTTTCGCCGAGTTCAAGGTGCAGCTTCCTCTGCCAACGCGCATATTGATCGGGATCGTCGATTTCGTTCACACCTGGGTGCTCGCCATCGGTGCGTCCATCGCCTTGCTCAGCGGCGGCACCTTTCTCGCGCTGCGGACCGCACGCGGCCTTTACACGAAAGACATGCTGTTCCTGAAGCTCCCTGTATTCGGGCCCATTTTCCTTTCTGCCATCCTCAATCGCTTCGCACGCACGCTGTCCATGGTTCTCAAGGCCGGCGTGCCACTGGGCCAGACTTTTGACGCCGTCATCGCAGCCACCGGCAACCGTGTCTTCCAGCGTGGCCTGGTCACGGTCAAGGAACAGATGACAAGCGGCGAGGGCTTCGCCGGCCCGCTCGTCCGAACTCACCTATTCCCGCCGATGATGACCCAGATGGTGCGCGTCGGTGAGGAGACAGGCACGCTCGATACCTACCTGGAGCAAGCGGCCGATTTCTATGAGGAAGAACTCGAGTACCGGATTCGGGCAATGACCTCGCTGATCGAGCCCGTAATGACGGTTGTGGTCGGCATCATCGTCGGCTTCATCGCAGTCTCCCTGATCTCGGCAATGTACGGGCTAGTTGGAGCTCTAAAGTGAGGCGCGGCCGCGCTGGCTTCACGCTCGTCGAAACAATGGTTGCGATCGCCCTGCTTGCGGTTGTGATCGTTACGGTACTGGGTGGCTTCTCTTCCGCCGCGCTGGCAACAAACCGCCACCGGCAGGGGACGGACCTGGACCGGCTCACGCGGTCCGACGCTGAATACATCAAGTCTCAAACCTATCGCGCAAAGCCCGCGGTCTACGGCAACCTGGCTGCCTCGGGGTACGCGTTCAGCACCCAGGTCCTGTACTACAACCCGCTGACCGGCTCCTTTAGTGCTGCTAATCCCGAGACCGGCCTCCAGCAAGTCGTGCTGACGGTATCAACGACCTCAGGCGGATTGTCGGAACAGCTCGACTTTATGAAGGTACGGCCGTGAGTGCTGAACGGGGCCACAGGCAGGCCGGGTTCACCCTGATCGAGGTGATGGTGAGCCTCATGATCGCCGCCATCGTGAGCATCGCGCTGAGCGGAGGCTACCTGGTCGGCTACCGAACGATCTCGACGGAAGCTCGCCAGCTTGCCGCGGACCAGGCGGTCAGCGCCGCGAGCCTGAGCCTGACGCGCGACCTCAGCAGCGCCACGACGATCGGCACCGGGAGCATTACACCCGGCCCGACGACACTGGTGGTTACCTACGGTCTTCCGGCGACCACCGTCACCTACCGCATCGACGCAGGCAACAACCTGACGCGGACGGTCGGGGGAGTGACAAAGGTAGCTGCCCGCGG
>DASWQQ010000311.1:0-3266 GCA_036403615.1 Candidatus Dormiibacterota bacterium
GACCTGAACCGCGCTCCCGATCCATTCCTGCTGAAGGACATGGCGATCGCCTGCGACCTGATCGGTGCGGCGGTTGCCAGCGGGAGGCGGATTGCCGTCTACGGAGACTACGACGCAGACGGCGTAACGGCATGCGTCACCCTTGCCCGGGGTCTTCGTTCGGTTGGTGCTGATGTCGTCACCTACATTCCCAACCGCTTCACAGAAGGCTACGGCCTGAATGGCGAGGCGCTCAAGGATCTCAGCAGCAGGGGCGTTTCACTCGTCATCACCTGCGACTGCGGAACCAACTCCGTTGAAGTCGCGCGGGACCGCCCGCGGGGAATGCAGATGATCGTTAGCGACCATCATGAGGTGGGTCCCGAGCGTCCTGACGTCGATGCGCTGATCAATCCAAAACAGCCGGACTGCGCCTATCCGTTTGACGGCCTCGCCGCCTGCGGCGTCGCCTACAAGATGCTGGTGGCGCTCGAGCAGCGTGTATTTCCGGGAAGGCTCGACCCGCAGGCGTCGATCGACGCAGTGGCGCTCGGTACCGTCGCGGACGTGGTGCCTTTGCACGCCGAGAATCGCGCCATCGTCCGGGCTGGCCTGTCGCGGTTGAACAGCAATGCCGGCCATGGTTGTCGCGCACTCATTGATGTCGCCGGGATTCGTTTGCCTGTAACCGCGGAACATCTGGCCTTTCAGCTCGGGCCACGCATCAACGCAGCTGGGCGGCTGGAGGATGCGGTCCTTGCCCTCGACCTCCTGCTGGCGGAGTCGGCCGAGATCGCCGCTCCGCTTGCCGGGCGGCTGCAGGAACAGAATGCCCAGCGGCAACAGCTGACGGCGGATATCGTGCGCGAGGCGAAGGCGCAGGTGGCGCAGCTCGGCGACGAAACGCCGGTGATCGTGATGGGGGCCCCCCAGTGGCCGCTCGGTGTACTCGGTCTGGCAGCCAGCCGGTTGGTCGAAGAGTTCTACCGGCCCGCCTTCATCTTCAACACGGACGGAGATGAGTGGCGCGGCTCAGCGCGCAGCATCGAGGGCTTCCACCTGGTCGACTGTCTGCAGCATTGTTCATCCCTGTTGCAACGTTTCGGCGGACATGCAATGGCGGCAGGCCTCACCGTTCGCAAAGAGCAGTTCGGCGCCCTCAAGGAGTGCCTCGAGGACTATGCGTCACGCCGCCTGCACAACCAGGCGTTTTCCCGGCCAATCAAGGTGGAGGCAGTGGCAGCCCTGGCCGACCTGAAGCCCAGCCTGCACCAGGAGATCCAGCTTCTCGCGCCCTTCGGCGTGGGCAATCGGGAGCCACTGCTGGTGAGCCGCGACCTCCAGGTGCTGCGCACCGAAACCTTTGGAGCAGGCGGGCGCCATCTGCGCCTCCAGCTTCGCGACCGGACGGCAACGGCAGAGGCTTTCGCCTTTGACAAGGGCGTTTCCGCGCCCCACCTGCCGGCAGGGCGCAGCATCGACGTCGTTTACGCGCTCGATTGCGAGCGCTGGGACGGACTTGACCGGGTCCGTCTCCATCTCAAGGATCTAAGGCCGGCAATGCCGGCCGCGCTGAAGGTAAGCAGCGAGATCGCTTTACCTGAGCCGACCCCTGTGCTACGGTAAAAGCCTCAGGTGCTTGGGGAAGGGCACCTTGTTTAGCAAGCGATAGCGAGGCAAGATGCTGGACGAGGTTCGCACTCCAAGGCTGATGATCGCGGGTACGGCGAGCAGTGTCGGCAAGACGACGCTCACCGCCGGGCTGATCGCCGCCTTCAAAGCTCGTGGTCTCACGGTACAGGCCTTCAAGGTCGGACCCGATTTCATCGACCCTGCCTACCTCGCCCATGTAAGTGGCCGGCCCTGTCGCAACCTCGACTCATGGATGCTTGGCGAAGGTGCCCTTCGACAGGTTCTCGGCCATGGCTCTATCGGCGCTGACCTGGCAATCGTCGAAGGCATGATGGGACTTTCCGATGGTCGTGGTGGCAACACCGAAGGCAGCACTGCGGAAGTGGCCGCGGCAACCCGCACGCCCGTCGTGCTCGTGATGGACGTCTCACACATGGCCGAGACCGCCGCCGCAATCGCCCTCGGTTTCAAAAGCTACTCCAAGTCGGTCAAGATCGCCGGCGTCATCCTCAACAACGTGGGCTCCGATGGTCACCGCCGCAGCGTCGAGGAAGCGATCTGGAACGGCGCCAAGCTACCCGTCCTGGGGGCATTGCCCGCGATGCCCGCGCTCGGCATACCCGAACGGCAGCTGGGCCTGCTCCCGGTAACAGAAAACAAGGCCTGGGACCGTATGATCGCGGTGCTGGCCGAGGCGATCGAACGCCAGGTGGACCTCGACCTGTTGCTGCGGATCGCGCAGAAGGCGGAGCTGATGCCGCTGGTGCCGAAGAAAGTCTTCCAGGGAAAGGCCCCTGGTAACCATCGCGTTCGGATTGGCGTCGCTTACGATGACGCCTTCAACTTCTACTATCCGGAGAACCTCGAGCTGCTCGAGGAACAGGGAGCCGAGATCGTGCCCTTCAGTCCCCTGGAGGACGACTCAATTCCGAACCATATCGCCGGCATTTACCTGGGTGGCGGTTTCCCCGAAGTCTTCGCCGAGCCGCTTGCTCGCAATCGGCCCCTGGCCGACTCGCTCCATCGCGCCAATCGTGGGGGTATGCCGATCTATGCCGAATGCGGCGGCTTGATGTTCCTGGCGCGCTCGCTGCAGACAGAATCCGGCGAGCGCTACCGGATGGCCGGGATCGTACCGGTAGATGTGGAGATGGACGGAGAGGTGCACCGCTTCGGCTACCGGCAGCTGCTAACCCTTGAAGACAGCATCCTGTCACCAAAAGGTCAGTTCTTTCGCGGGCATGAGTTCCACTGGAGCCGGGTGAGAAACCAGGATCCGGAGATAAAACCTGCCTACCAGATGATCAACGCCGAGGGTGACCACATCGGCTACGAGGGGTTGGTTACGCCCAATCTGCTCGCCAGCTATGTACACCTGCACTTCGGTCAGAACCCCCTCCTGGTGGAGAGGCTGGTGGCTCGCTGCCGGGACTACGCCGGCGTCCGCACGCCTGCCTGAGTTCAGGCTCGGTTTCAGCCCGCGCCGGCTGCGGGTATAAAACGGAACGGTGGCCACTCCACAGTACAAGGACTACTACCAGACGCTGGGCGTTTCCAGGACTGCCAGCGAGAAGGAGATCAAGTCCGCCTATCGGCGACTCGCCCGCCAGTTCCACCCCGACATCAACAAGGATCCGAAGGCAACCGACCGCTTC
>DASWQQ010000312.1:0-9701 GCA_036403615.1 Candidatus Dormiibacterota bacterium
GGGGCACTGGACGACGGTAGCAGGTACCTGCTTGGGAGCCGCCCTTTTTAGTAGGCGCTGGCGCCGTTAACGGCTGAATCGCACGATTCGTGCCTCAGCATTCGCACCGAATCGCCTCCTGGTGACTCAGGCGCCGGAAACGTCGCGGCGCCGCATCAAGAGCAAAGCCGCGCCGAAGCCGAGAAGGAAGACAATCGCCATCGAGGCTGCCGGCCCCCACGAAGGGGATGCGGTCAGGGGCTGACCGTAAAGGTGGAAAACCGACAGGTTAGCCACCCAGTCGGGAAGCTTGAAAAGCGGCGCCAGATCGCCGAGGAAGTACTCGACCATTGCAAAGGCTGCGAGAAAGGGCACCGCGATCCGTGGCCAGCGACTGACGATGGCGACGCCCAGGCCTCCGAACGCCAGGGCAAAAGGCCAGAGCAGCGCCGAGGCATTAAGGAGGTGCTCTGCATCCAGGTTGAGCCCTGACCCAGGAGCCGCGACGGCCACTCCCAGATACCCGCCGATCACGATCAGCAGGCTGGCCACAGCGAACTCGAGAGCACGCTCGATGACCACGCGCGTTCGGGACACCGGGGCACTCAATAGCATCTCCACGCGGCCTTCCTGGTCCTCCGCCGACCAGCGGGAGACCTGGACCACGGCGTAGCCGGCGAGCAGCAGGAGGGCGATTCCGAACCAGAGCAGGCCCAGGGTGGACGCATAAGCGGGTCCCGGTGCAGCATGCTGGAAGACGGCGGCTATCGCGGGGTCCGCCAGGAGTGCGTCGGCGACCGACTTGGTCACCGACACCATCAGCGCACCGAGGAGCATGGTGCTCACTACCCACGCGCCCAGGCCGAAACGCTGTTCCCAGAGTCCTTCGCCTGATGGCAGGCGAAGCAAAATGTTGTTCGAGGCGGATCGGACGGGGGCGCCGGCACGCCGCCTCCAGGTCAGAAGACCACTACCGATGTCCCGGCGCAGGAAGATCGAAATTGAGGCGGCGCTAAACGCTATTGCCGCGAAGCCGAGGCCGAGGGTCGCTGCTAGATCGAATCTGCCGCCGGGAGCTGCCGAGCTTGTCTGCTCCACCCAGTGGAAAGGCGAGAAAATTCCGACCCAGGAAAGCGCGTCGATCGTATCGGCGACGCCGTTGAGGAGGACGAGGACTACGAGCGCGCCGATGCTCAGAGCGGTCGCCGTCTGACGCTCGGCCGGCAGCTGTGAGATCAGGAGCGCGATCGCGTACCCGGCAAAAAGTCCCGCCGTCATCGATATGGCCTTGAGAAGCTCGCCGCCCACATTCGGATCCTGGTGCACCAGCGGTGCAATCGCGATGATGCCGAGCACCGACGCGAGACAGGCTGTGAGCAGCACCAGCCCAAGAGCGCAGCTTCGGGTGAGCAGCAGTCGCGTGCGCGAAACACCACCGGCGATCCACTGCTCAGTAAGCCCACGGGCTTCGTCGCCGCGACCGACGCCGACGCCGGCCAGCCCGGCCCACAGCATCATGATGATGATCGCCCCGGAGAGCCACTTGTACTGCTCGTAGCCACCCAGTGTTTCCGGGTGGACGGGAAGCGGACTGATGAAGGCGAACTGCTTCGCAACCAGCATGACCGACCGGCCGAATGCCGCCTGCGATTCGGCGGTCGTTCCGGCGGTTGAAAGGAAGGCTGCTCCGTAGAAAAAGGAGATCAAGAAGCCACCCGCGCTGAAGCCGATCAGCCCACGCCGGTGCAGATGCCAGGCAATCCAGGCAATCCTGCCGATCACGGTTGGGCCCTGCCTGGATCGTCTTCGTAATAGGTCAAAAAGACCTCCTCAAGGCTGGGCTCGTGGCTGGCCAGGTTTACCACCTGATGTCCGGCAAGCGCGTCAACCACGGGCTCGAATGATCCTCTCGCGGTAAAGGTGACGCGATGCTGGGAGGATTCGACGTTCTCAACGCCTGGCAGGTTCCTGAGCAGCTCGGGCATGGGCCGCCCCGCAAACTCTACCTCGACGCGGCGCACCCGCATCTCATGCAGTTCCTCGAGGCGCGCGACCCTGACCAGCTTGCCGCGCCGGATGATCCCGACGCGCTGGCAGACATGCTCAACCTCTGAGAGCACGTGGGAGCTGAGAAATACCGTGGCACCGCCTGCCTGCGCTTCCTGGACAAGCTTGAAGAACTCCTGCTGGTTCAAGGGGTCGAGCCCGCTTGAGGGCTCGTCAAGGACCAGTAGCCGGGGCCGGTGCATGAAAGCCAGCAGGATCCCGAGCTTTCGCTTGTTGCCAGTCGAATATTGCCGAAATTTCAGCCCCAGGTCGAGATCGAACCTTTCGGTGATCTCTCTTACCCGTGACTGGTCAACCCCGCCACGCAAGGCACCGAAGTGGCCCACGATGTCGCGCCCGCGCAGGCCGCCGAACTGGGGTAACTCGCCAGGCATGAATCCGACGAGCCGCTTGACCTCAACCGATTGCCGCACCGAATCGAGGCCCAGGACTGAAGCGGCCCCCCGGGTCGCGCGGATGAAACCCATGATCAGGCGGATGGTGGTGCTCTTACCGGCTCCGTTCGGTCCCAGGTAGCCGAACGTCTCGCCGCTACCTACCTCGAGGTCCAGGTCGAACAGTCCCCGGCCGCCGCCGTAGTCCTTGGTCAGTTTCTCGGTGCTGATCGCCGCCGTCATGGCGCTGACCTCATAACCGATGAGTTTGACAGTTCCCGGCTGTCTTACTCTTCGTAAGGCCGATCGACCTGCGGCCGGTATTTCGGCTTGAAGCATTGGACTGGAGGTAAATACTGATGAGGCTGGTAGCAACCGAGTACCTGTCGCTGGATGGTGTTTTTGAAGAGCCAGGCCAATGGTCCAACCCCTGGTTCAATGACCAGGCCGGTCAATTCAAGTACGCAGAACTGCAGGCAACCGAGGCACTTCTTTTAGGCCGTAAAACCTATGAGGGTTTCGCCGCGGCCTGGCCCAAGATGGAGGAAGCGACAGGTGACTTCGGTGTTCGGATGAACACCATGACCAAGTACGTCGTCTCCTCAACGTTGGACAGGGCCGAATGGCCGGGCTCGAAGTTGGTAAAGGGCGACGTTGCCGCGGAGATCGCCAGGCTGAAGAAGCAGCCGGGGAAGGACCTTCTCCTTTCCGGAAGCGGGCAATTGTTCAACGCCTTGATGCGAGAGGACCTGATCGACCTCTACCGCATCATGCTCTTCCCCGTCGTGCTCGGGAAAGGCAGGCGGTTGTTCGAAGAAAAGGCCGACCAGAGGATACTCGGAGTGCCGGAGACGAAAACGTTTGCCTCGGGAGTCGTGATCCTGGAGTACCAGCCGAAGGCAACGAAAGGCTAAGCGAGTCCCTTCTCGCGCCCGAGACCGCGCGCGGCCGGCACGAATCCTTGTACAAAGAAATAGGCGCGTGTCATCATCCGTTCAGATGACTCACGGAATGCCATGAAGACCGAGGTTATCGGGAGCTTGCTTCGGCCGGCCTATTTAGCCGAGGCGCGGCAGCGATACGAGCAAGCCGAGCTGGGCGCGGCTGACTTCAAGCGAGTCGAGGACCGCGCGGTTGATGAGGCGATCGAGCTACAGGCTGCGGCCGGCATCGACGTCATCACGGATGGTGAGATGCGACGCTATGCCTTCTACGGTCACTTGATCGACGCGCTCGACGGTTTCGACAAGTTTGGCGGTTGGGGAATCGAGTTCCGGGATGAGAGGGGCGAAAGGACCCGGCTGCGGCGGCCGGTTGTGGTGGAAAAGCTTGCCTGGCGGCGCCATATGTGCGCCGAGGAGTGGACCTACCTGCGCGCCCGGAGCTCCAGCCCGGCCAAGGTCACGCTGATCTCAGCGCAGCAGGCAGCCGCCTACTACGACCCGCAGAAATCGGCCGGAGCATATCCGACTCGCGAGTCATACCTGGCCGACATCGTCGACTTCACGCGTCGGGAGATCAGCGAGCTGGCCCGGCTGGGATGCACATACGTGCAGATTGATGCACCCCAGTATGCCGCGCTCCTGGACCAGGACCTCCGTGAGGGCTACAGGCAGCGCGGCAGTGATCCGGACAGGCTCCTGGACGAGTGCATCGAGATGGACAACGCCATCATTGCAGGCCACCCGGAGGTGACTTTCGGCATCCACATCTGCCGCGGAAACAACCAGAGCAAGTACTACGCCGAGGGAGGCTATGCGCCGATCGCAAGGGTTCTGAGCCGAACCAATTTCAACCGGTACCTGCTGGAGTACGACGATGCGCGCTCGGGAGGGTTCGAACCACTTGCGAGCGTTCCCGAGGACAGGACGGTTGTGCTTGGCCTGGTCACGAGTAAGCGGGCCGAGCTCGAGTCGGAGGAGACGCTAAAGCGCCGCATCGCGGAAGCGGCTCGCGTGGTTCCGATGGAGCGCCTGGCGCTCAGCCCCCAGTGCGGCTTCGCTTCTACTATGGAGGGCAACCGGCTGACGATCGAGGATGAGCGGGCAAAACTCGAGCTGGTCGTGCGGACCGCACGGTCGGCTAACTAGGCCGGCGGTATCAGCTCCAGCTGATACTCGGTCGGTAGCGTCTTCGGGTCGAGAAGTTGAGGGCCGTCATTGTGGACGCTGTTTACCAGGGGCGAGGCCGCCGCCAGCCTAAGCCAACCCGGCGGACAGGGCTTTAGAAATGCGGCTGCCTGCTGGAGCGAGAGCTCCTCGAGCACCCAGGTGGCGGCATCGTCATCCCCTAGAACCACAGGCATCCGGTCGTGAAGCGACTCCAGGTCAGCATTGGGTGTGGTGGTCAAGATCGTGACTGCCTCCAGGTCTTCCCAGGCACCGAGCAAGCCGGCCAGGTTTAGCGGTTTGCCGTCGACCCGCGAAACGGCCATCGGAAGACGGCGCCCACCAGCTGTCCGCCACTCGTAGAAGTGGCTTGCAGGCACGATCACCCGCTTGCCCAGCAGGAGACGCTGAAACTGGGGTCGCGCGACGGCGGTCTCGGATCGCAGGTTGAAGAGGCTGCCCGACGCACCTTCGATACCCCATCGAACCACGTCAGCCCGCTGGGGGCCCACCGTGAGGACGGGATCGGTCGGCGCGATGTTGTACCGCGGCGGCTGGTCGGGGACGTAGCGAACCCAGGAATAGGAGGCGAGCAGCTCGTCTCGTGGGATTGAGAACCCGATCCGGCCGCACATAACGCTATAGATTCTCCCTTATGAGCAGCGGATGCGGGCTCGAGGCCGAAAAACCGTCTGAAACGAAGCTGACCGCTGACCCGTTGTGTAGCTGATGCGCCGCCTTATCACGCTCAGCGGGCTCACGCTGATGCTGACCGCCTGCTCGAGCGGCGGTTCGACCGCAATCAAGCTGCCACACGCCTCGGCCAGTGCAAACGCGACCGCGGCAGCGGCCAGCGCAACACCCGACCAGGGACCCTCCCCCACTCCAACCTCCATAGCAGTTCCCACCGCCAGCGCTTCAACCGCTCCAACTGCCGCTGCTGTTCCGACGAGGCCGGCGCAGCCTGCCTGCGCCAACGGGGTCTTAAACGTCATGACCGAAGACCAACGGATCGGGCAGCTATTCAGCCTGGGACTTGGCGGTGACCGGCTGGGCGCAACCGAGATCAACATGATCCGAGCCGACCATATTGGATCCTTCTGGTTCGTCGATCGGAGCTATGCCGGCGTCAACGGAATTCGCGCGGTGGCGAATGCGGTCCAGGCGCTGGCCTCCGGCCCCTCCACCGCCAACGTTCGCTTCTTCATTGCCGCCAACCAGGAGGGCGGTGTGATCCAGGCTATGCAGGGCCCGGGTTTTAACGCGATGCCGAGCGCACTTACGCAGGGCAGTTGGGCCTCATCCGTCCTGCAGAACAACGCTCTCATCTGGGGACAACAACTGCGCTCAGCCGGTATCAACATGAACTTTGCCCCGGTGATGGACGTCGTCCCGCCCGGGACCGACTCGCAGAACCAGCCGATCGGCGCACTGCAGCGCGAGTACGGGCACGACCCGTCGACTGCAGGCAGTCACGGCGCCGCCTTCCTTGCCGGCATGCGGCAGGCGGGTGTCGCCGTTACCTTGAAGCACTTTCCAGGACTGGGGCGGGTGGCAGGCAACACCGACTACACGGCAGCCACCGACTATGCGACGACAGCCTCGGACCCCTATCTGCAGTCGTTCCGCCAGGGCATCGGTGCCCACGCTGATTTCGTCATGGTGGCCCTGGCGAAATACACTCGGATTGACCCCAACCGGCTCGCCGCCTTCTCGCCAATAGTCATGACTCAGATGCTCCGGGGTTCGCTGGGGTTCCAGGGAGTGATAGTTTCCGACGACCTCGGTGACACGGTGGCGGTCGCGGGCATCCCGCCGGCAACGAGAGCGATCGACTTCCTTGTGGCAGGCGGCGACATGATCGTTTCCAAGACGGCCACGCCGGCCGATGCGATGGTCCAGGCGATCAGGGCACGTGTTGCCGGCGATCCCGCCTTCCGCCAGCGCGTCGACAACGCCGCTCTTCGTGTACTTCAGGCCAAGCAGGCCTGGGGCCTTCTCCCCTGCTAGCGACGACGCATGTGGAGCCTGACGACCACCGCGGCCTCGTAGGCGCGCAGCTGCCCGAGCGTCCTGATCAGGTTCGCAGAAGCTGCGTCCAGCGCTCCTCGACGTGGGTCGCCTTCCAGTAGATGAGCGCCGCCACCCAGACGAGGATGAAGATGGCAACCACACCGAAGCCAACCTTGTTCAGGTCGAAGTTGCTGATGAAGGCCCAAAACCCTCCACTCCATCCCAGCTGGCCAGAGAGCACCTGAAGTAGCTCGATTGTCCCGATGAAGAGGGCTACTGCCACCGACAGGCCGGTGACGGTCAGGTTGTAAAAAACCTTGCGGATGGGATTGGAAAAGGCCCAGTGATAGGCCCTGGCCATGAAGGCGCCGTCAGCTGTATCCATAAGAGACATGCCGGCCGCAAACAGGATGGGCAGAGGCAGGATTGTCCAGATTGGTAGTCCTTTGGCGGCGAAGCCGCCGGCGAGGGCGAGCAGCCCTACCTCGCTGGCGGTATCGAAGCCTAGCCCGAACATGATTCCCATCGGATACATCTGCCAGCTATGGGTAATGAAGCGGAACATTGGGCGGATCACCCGGTAGATCAGGCCGCCCTTGAGCAACTGGTCATCGAGCTCGCCGGCATCGTAGGTTCCCTGTCGCATCTTCCGGAAGACTCGAATAACCTCGATCAGGACGATCAGGTTGATGATTCCGATGACGTAGAGGAAAGTACCTGAGACGGTTGTGCCTACCACCGCTCCGAGGCTCTTGAAGCTCTCAAGGTTCCGGCTGATGAACTGGGCAGCCAGGCCCAGCGCAGCCGCCATGCAGAAGACAACGGTCGAATGTCCCAGGGAAAAGAAGAAGCCAACGCCCATAGGCTTCTGTCCCTGCTGAAGCAGCTTTCGGGTGGTGTTGTCGATGGCAGCAATATGGTCGGCATCGAACGCATGGCGCAGCCCAAGGGTGTAGGCGAGTATGCCGGCACCCGCCAGCGCCGGATATTTCGGCCCGACCAAAAAGAGCAGGCCGCCCCAACCAAGGAGGTGCAAAAGGCCGACGGCGCCGAAGACGCCGACCAGCCGCCGGGTCACGGTCGATTCGGCGCCTGGAACACGGGTGGCCCCCGAGCGCCGCGTCTGGGCTGCGAGCTGCATCGATACTCCTTGTTGGGCGGGTGGGACCGCCGCAGACGAGTATAGGTACTATTGCGAGTCAATTGCAATAGCAATCGGTAACGATTTAGCTTCAGCCGGCCGTCAGTACCCGGTCGCCCCGTCGATCCGCTGGCGAAGGAGGTCGGCGTGCCCATTGTGACGTGAGTATTCCTCGATCATGTGGACCAGGATCCAGCGCAGTGAGACGAGCGAGCCGGACTTTTGCCGGCCGGTGTCGTCCAGCGAACGGACCGCCACGATCTGGCGAGCCCGCTCGCACTCTTCGTACCAGGCGCTGAATGCCTCCTCCGGGTCAGCCTCGTCAATGTTGTTGAAATCGCCGTCCGGGTCAGCCCTGGAGGCGAAAAGGTCCGGTGCCTCCTCCTGGGCAAGCGTCCGCCGGAACCAGCCTCGCTCGACATCAGCGAGGTGACGGACCAGGCCCAGGAGAGACAACGTCGACGGTTCGGCGGCGCGCTGGCGTAGCTGGGTCGCCGTTAGTCCTTCACATTTACGTGCGAGGGTGGCGCGCTGCCATTCGAGGAAGGCCAGGAGCGTTACCCGCTCATCGGCCTCCCGTGGTATCTCGGCATATTCCGGCATCCGGCCAAACCATCTTAAGGTCGGATTGGCCCTTGACCCGCCGCCGGACTTAGGAAAGACTAAGGCCACCACAAAAAGGGGAGGTCTGTTCATGTCCGCACTCGATTCGCTAGTTGAACCGGAGTTCGCCAAGGACCCGCCGGTCAAGCTCAACCTGGACGCAAAAGTCGTTGGTATCGTTCTCGCCATCCTGGCCGGTCTGGGCGCACTGCTCGGTCTGCTGGGTCTCATCGGGCTATTCGCCCTCGCGGCCGCCTTCGCCGGAATCTTCGCGCTTGCCCTCATCGGCGTGATCGTGGCAGTCGTCGCCGACATCCTTGCCGCGGTAGGCGGATGGCGGATGTACAAGGGAAACCCTGAGGGTAAGCGGCTCGCCATCTACGGCCTGGGGCTCGCCCTGGTCGCCGAATTGATAAGCATCATCGGCTATGGCCTGAACGCCGGCGCCATCCTCCAGATCATCGTCCTTCTTGTCTTCTACTACGTCGTAGTCGTGAGCCGGTTCTCACCGGAAGCCCGCGTCCAGACACCCTGAGCTCGGGAACTGATCAGCGCGGCGGTCGCCGGGCGCGACGGCCGCGCTTGTTTTGTCCTCCCTCGCTGGCTCGTGCCACAGCCAGGGCATCGAGTTCGGCTCCGACCAGAAAAGCCACGGAAGCGACGTACAGATAGGTCATGACCACGATCAAGAGCGAGAGGATGCCAAAGGCCTGCTGGTAGGCCTTGTAGCCGAAGTTGGCCACGTACCAACCGAAGACCCACGAGGTCAAAAGCCAGGTGCCGATGGCAATGCTCGAGCCCAGCGTTGCCCAGCGAAGCCCTAGCTGAGCCGGCGTCGTGAAGCGGAGTAAAACCGCGATCAGGACCATCAAGACTGCCACGACGGCGATCAGCCGGATTAGCGTCAGGATCGCTGGGCCGCTACCGAACACGAAGACGATCGCCGCAATCAGGGCAACCGCGACACAGATGACCAGGGCGAGACCAACCGAGAGGGCCATCCGCTGCCAGAAGGGCCGGCGGTCCTTGACCTCGTAGATGCTGTCGAGGGCGCCCATCAGGGCCCGCACCCCGCTGGATACCTGCCAGAGAGTCAGCGTCAGCCCGATACTGAGCCACCACCAGCGGCGGGTGGTAAGGACCTGGTCCACCGAGTGGTCCAGTTCGCGGTAAAAGTTGGGTGACACGACCCGGGCAAGTCCCGGCCCGAGCTGGTGGCGCCAGATGCTTTCCAGGTGGACCACACCTGCGAAGGCGAGTCCGGTAAGCGAGAGGAAGGCGAGGGCGAACAGCACCCGGAATGCGATCGCGGTGGCGTCCGTGAGTACGCCGTGCCGGTCCAGGGAAGCCGAGACCTCGCGGCCGAGTTGAAGCAGATCGCGATGCCCGCGGCTGGCGACGACCCGCTGGGCGACG
>DASWQQ010000313.1:0-2975 GCA_036403615.1 Candidatus Dormiibacterota bacterium
CACGGCGTTTCGCAATTCGAGAGGCTGCGCGATGTTCCGCAAGGGCTCCGTATCGGTTCTGATCAGCGGGATTCGGTAATAGGGCCACCCTTCTGGGCGGGCGGGCATAGTTGATGCAGTGCGGGTCCGGCGCTGCCTGATCAAAGGCACGATTGCCTTTGCATGAGCTCTCCCTCCGTCATTCGTGTAAGGCGCGGGCCTGCCGGAACTTTGAAGGAGGTATTGCGGCTCGCCTGCGGAGGCGAGCTGTTTGCTTACGACGAGCTCGAAGCGTCGCACACCGTTGGGCAACCGGGTCCCGATGTGGGTAACGCACGTTCCAATCTCGAAGCGATGGGCTGCGGGGGAGCTGATCTCGGCCTTGCGTGCGGCATCTACCATCGTCGTGCTCCTGCCAAGTCAGGCGCCAATCTGCCGCAAGAACGGCAGCAGGCTGTGAACGAAGATAGCAGTTTCTTAGTCGCCGCCCTGTTCCAAATCGCTCACTTCGGGATCCCGGACCGAGCGCGGGTCGTCGTGCAAAACAACGCTCAGCAGAGAGCTGTGAATTTCAAGATGGCCGTTGTAGGCGATGAAGCCTAATCTCCTGAACTTGTTCATGAAATGACTGACCCGAGATCGGGTTGTGCCGATCATTTCGGCCAGCGTTTCCTGACTTATTTTCGCGATAACGGGCTGAGGCCTGCCTTCCTGGCCGAAATTCGCGAGGAGCAGAAGCAGTCGAGCGAGCCGTTTCTCGCTTGAGTTGAACAGCTGGTCGATCAGATCGGCTTCCATGCGGATGTTGCGCGCGAGAAGATACGACATGAACAATTCGGAGAATGCCGGCTCATCGTGCAAGACGCGGATCACGGCTGCCTTATCGAGGCGGGCGATCGAGGAGACGGTCAGCGTTGCAACCGTCGAGATCCGGAGCGGCTGTCCTGCGAGGCAGCCCTCTCCGAAAAAGTCGCCCGGGCCCAGAATGGCAACCACGGCCTCCTTGCCTTGGCTGGAGATTGTGGTGACCTTGACCTTGCCTTTTTGAACGTAGAACAGCGCGTCGGCAGGATCGCCTTGCGTGAAAATGACTTGGCCCTCACCCGAATTCGTCAGCCTTCTGCCCTCGCCGACGCTGGCCAGAAACGCTTTCGGATCAAAGACCCCGTTTGTGCTGGTCGCCATGGCGTTCTCCGGCATGTTCGGCCAGCTCATCGGCAGGACCGCCGCACGGGTGGCTTCAGCATAATCGAGGGAGCAATTCTAGCATGTCGGTACCAGAGCCAATATGCGCCGGAGTGACTACAGCCCGTTTTCAGCGAGTGCGGCCAAGAGCGAGGACTATGATCGCCTGAGCCTAACGTCTGCCGACGGTCCCGCGGCTCAGTGACCCCGTGCCCGTGCCCCGAGATCTTCGCGAAGCTCATGCTCCTGCACGATGCGGTCGTAGGATTGATCGGCGTTCCTGATTGCATATTGCGGCTCGCCAGCCCCTGGATGGCGAAGCTCGATGATGTCGTAACCTCCCCTCCAGCTCTCCGGCTTGCCGTCCTCAGCATAGGATACGGCCTGGCCGACATGGAAGACATGTCGGCGCGTTGAGGGGGCGTCCGCGCTCGCCCTGCTTAGGCGTGGGGCGGCCCAGGATGGGCTCGATCGTGGTTCGGTAATGGACCGCTCTGGTGAATTTGCATGAGCTAAGATCGGCTCCGCCGTCGCGACCAGCACCCCGGGGACCACCCAGTCGATCAGCGTGCGGCCGCCATCATCCATGACCCGCAGGGCATCGGTTGGCCTTGGCCAAGTTCCCGCTCCTATTCGGCTCTTTGCTTCCGCCAGGGCGACCGCGGCATCGCTTACCGCGAGTTGCAGCGTGCGGGACACCTCGGGGATACCGCGTCTGAATTGGATGAGTTGGACGAGGAACGTCACGGTGACCTCCTTAGGATCTCTGCAGGCGCCGAAGCGCCTCCTCGGCCACAAAGAACGAAACCTCCATCGAGTGGTCGTATCCCCAAAACTGAACCGCCTGTCGGGTGGGATCGTAGCTGCGGCTCGGGTCCGGGAAATG
Source organism: Candidatus Dormiibacterota bacterium (assembly GCA_036403615.1). Classification (GTDB taxonomy): domain Bacteria; phylum Chloroflexota; class Dormibacteria; order CF-121; family CF-121; genus JALYYC01. The sequence goes on from DASWQQ010000313.1 coordinate 2,051, forward strand.
CAGATCCATGTGCCCGCTATCTCAGGGTATCGGGAAGCCGCTCGGCACACCCTGGCCGGCTACGAGTACTAATCTACTTGGTTGCGGACCCCCGAGCTGAGCAAAACAGCTCACCGTTATCGGGTGTGTTGTTTGGCGCCTTTCACGCCTGCGGCGCACCCTAATGATAAGACCGCAACGGACGCTACGAAGGCCGCAACGCCCCAAGGCGCGCCGTTTGAGCGATGCAGCAACGTCAGCGAGATCAGCGGAGTGAAGCCGCCCAGGATCGCGGAGACTTGATAGGCGATCGACAGACCGCTGTAGCGCACGCGAGGATGGAAGAGCGTGGTGAAGAAGGTTGCCTGCACGCTGAGCATCAGCGTCGGCCCAAGATTGTAGGCGACCACAAAGCCGATCCAGAGCGCTGCGACGCTCCGCTGCTCCAATATCCAGAAGAATGGGAAGGCCATCAGTGCGGAACAGCCGGATCCCGCCATGTACACCGCACGTGCCCCGAAGCGGTCTCCGAGCGCGCCAAACAGGGGGGTCATTGCCACTCCGACAGCCGCCATCGCCAGCAAAGCCCGCAACGCTTCGTCGCGTGGTAGGCCAAGCTGAACCGTGACGTAGGTCAGACCGAAGGACTTGATTACGTTGCCCGCGACGGTCTCAGCCAGCCGTGCACCTGTCGCAAGTAGAGCTGTTGTTCCGTGAGTGCGCAGCAGCTCCACGATTGGTAACTCAGCTCGCTCGCCACGGATCTCCTCGAACTCGGGCGTCTCAGCAACGTGGAGCCGGACGTAGAGCCCCACTCCAAGCATGGCGATGCTCAGCAGGAACGGCACCCGCCAGCCCCATGAGAAAAAGATGTCAGGTTCGAGCAAGGTCACGAGCCCGAACACCGCTGACGAGAGCAGTAGCCCTCCAGGCGAGGCCGCCTGGG
>DASWQQ010000314.1:0-4147 GCA_036403615.1 Candidatus Dormiibacterota bacterium
GGCCACCTCGTGCAGGGCGTCAACAACGTCAGGGTTGGTGGCGTGGTACTCGGTGCCCTGTTTGTGATGCTTGAAGAATCCGGGACTCTGAAGCACCGGTGCGGCCTGGAAGCCCGCCGCGTGACGGGAGAGCGTCTCCTCGGCGAGATCCTCGAAGCTGGCTCCCCCAATGGCCGAGCGCGTCCCGGTAAAGGCGAGCGCAACCACCTCCGGGTCGAGTCCGAGAATCTCGGAGATCTGCGCCCCCTGATAGCTGTTGACGGTTGAAATGCCCATCTTGGCGAGCACCTTGAGCGTGCCGTCCTCGATCGCTTGCCTGAAGCGCTGCTGGGCACCCGCAGCGTCGACACCTTCCCCCTTGAGATGCCCGGCTAAGGCAAGTGCCGCGACGGATTGGAAGGCGAGGCGCAGGCAGATCGCCTGCGCCCCGTGGGAAAGGAGGGAGACAACGTGGTGCACATCGCGCGCCTCATCGGTTTCGACGACCAGGCTCACGCGACTTCGCAGGCCAGCCTCGATCAGGTGCTGATGCACTGTCCCGAGCGCCAGCAGGGCAGGGACCGGCGCGCGATCCTGATCGACGCCGCTATCCGATATCACCAGGATCGCGGCACCGGCGCGAACCAACTGCTCGGCTTGATCGCCAAGTTGGTCGAGGACGGGCCGTAAGCCGGACGCGCCGCCCAGGACCGTAAAGGTGGCGTCCAGCTCCCGGGTCACGAAAGGCGCGCCCAGCTCCCGGAGTGCCCGCAGCCCGGACGGATAGAGGAGAAAGGAATCGAACTGGAGCATCCGCGCGGCCGCCGGTCCCTCCCCGAGCAAGGGGGCGGCCGGCCCGAGCGTGGTTCTGAGTGACATGACGAGCCGCTCCCGGAGATGGTCGATTGGGGGGTTGGTCACCTGGGCAAAGCGCTGCTTGAAGTAGGAATAAAGCAGGCGCGGCTGGCGAGCCAGGACGGAGGGGGCGGTGTCGTCCCCCATAGAGAAAATCGCCTCCTTTCCCTGGGTGGCCATCGGGCGAATAACGAAGGTGAACTCCTCCTTCGTGTAACCGAAGGCAGCCTGGCGTGTGACCAGGTCCGCCGGAACGTCGACGCAGGGTTCCCCGATCGACATCGGTCGAAGCTCGTCGTCGAGCCAGGTCCCGTAGGGGTGCCTTACGGCAAGCCCAGCCTTCAGCGCTTCGTCCTCTTCGAGACCGCCCCGTTCCGGGTCGATGCAGAGCATCTGGCCCGGTCCGAGTTTTCCACGGCGCACACTGCCATGACCCAATGTGTCCACTGCGCCCGCCTCCGAGGCGCAGCCCACCAGGCCGTCCTCGCAGACCGCGTAGCGCAGGGGCCGCAGACCGTTGCGGTCCAGGGCAGCCCCCACCATTGAGCCATCAGTGAATATCAAGCCCGCAGGACCGTCCCAGGGCTCCATCAGGCCGGCATGGTAGCGGTAGAAATCTCGGACTGCGGGCTCGACGTCGAAACCTTCCCAGGCTTCAGGCACGAGCATGGCCATCGCATGAGGAACGTCGCGCCCACCACGGACCAGGAGCTCGAGCGCGTTGTCCAGCATGGCTGAGTCGGACCCGGCCTCGTCGATGACGGGCAGAAGGAGGTCTTCTTCAGCAAGCTGCTCGGAGCCAAGCTTTCCATGGCGGGCGCGCATCCGGTTGGCGTTCCCCTGGATGGTGTTGATCTCGCCGTTGTGGCACAGCATCCGAAAGGGCTGGGCTCGCTCCCAGGATGGCGCGGTATTGGTGCTGTAACGCTGGTGAAAGATGGCGAAGGGCGCGGTGAACTCCTGATGGTTAAGGTCGGGGTAAAAGCTGCCCAGTTGATCGGCGGCGCACATCGCCTTGTAGGTGACGGTGCGAAATGATAGCGAGGGGATGTAACAGGCGAGGCTGGCAGTGGCCAGTGTACGCTCGGCGCGCTTGCGCATTCGAAAACAACGAGCCTCGAGCTCGGCGTTCGTTAGCCCTGCCGGGGCAACGATGATGGCCTGCTCAATGCATGGAAGGGATGAGCGAGCGGCAGCACCCAGCGCGCCGGCATCTACCGGAACGGGCCGCCAGTGGACGACGTCGAGAAGCTCGCACTGCGCCGCCGCGTGGATCAGGCGGCGGATCAGCCGACGTTCGGCGTCACCGTCGGCACTCCGGCTGTTGGGCAGGAAGATGACACCGATGCCGAGCCGGCTGGTGCTGTCAAGGTTGATGGCAGCCCCACTGGTCCACTCCCGCAGAAGCCTTTCCGGGATTGGGAGCAAGAGGCCGGCGCCGTCGCCTGATCGCTGATCCGAAGAGACGGCGCCCCGGTGGCGGACACGATGCAGCGCTGCGAGCGCGGCGTCGACAATACCTCGGCTGGCTCGCCCTCCAGCGTCGGCGACGAAACCGATCCCGCAGGCGTCGTGCTCGAATTTCGAGTCGTAGAGGCCCGCGTGACGCAAGTCACCCGCTACGGTATCGGGCGCCAGTCCCTGCGGCTACAGACCAATGGACTGAAATGGGAGGGAAACGCTCGTACCGCTGGTACAAGGCTGTTGTCCCGAGTCGAGGCCCGCAAGCGCGACACGGACCGGCTCGTAGGTTGCTCGGCTTACCGGAACGAACCGCTCGACGAGACCAGTTTCGAGTGCCTTACGCCCGGCCGGATCGGAACCGAGCCCGAGTATGATCTCTCGAACCCGCTCTTTCCGATTCTCGGGAAGTCGTGACGCGATCACGATTGGCTGAACGGGGGCCGGCCCAAGGACACAAATGGTGCGGAGGCCGGCTGCGACCTCGGGGCGGCGCGCCTCGATTGCCAGGACCTGAGAGTCGATTGCCGAAGCATCAACCTCGCCTGACAGGATCAACCGGATCGAAGCCTCATGCGAGCCGGAATCGATCCACCGGCCGAAAAATGCCGCCGTCTCACCCAGCCGAGCGAGGTGCAGGAGGGGTGCGGTGTAGCCGGAGTAGGAGTCGACATCATTGAAGGACCAGCGAGAGCCGCGGAGGTCTTTGAAGTTACGAGCGGGGTTGTCGTTGCGCACCACGACGTCGGAAAAGTAAACTGGCCGGCCGCCATAGCGACCACCAAGAAGGACTGGAGCGGCGATCGCCTCCACGAGTCCGCGGGAGGCGAGCCGCAAATAGGGCGGGCTGCAGAGGAAAGCAATGTCGATTTGTCCTTTCTCAAATTGCAGGAAGGACGACCCGCTGATGAGGCTGCTATGGCAGCCAAGGCGATTCCCCACGGTCCTGGTAATGAACTCGTAGACCGGGCGAACGCTCGGCGCGAGGAACGACGCAAAGGTCAGCGGGCGGGCCATCCAGGTCATCATGCCATCCGGTCGCCGATCCAGACCTGCGCAGTCTCCAACTCCGAAACAGAACGAAACGAATGGACGGCCGCGTAGCCCTCGGCCTCCAGGTCGGTATCGAGGTGCCGCAGGTCGGCCGACTGCTGCCTGACCACGCGTGCCGGCACCGGGTGGGGGCGGCTACCGTTTCGCGCCAGGCAGATCTCCAGCGGTAGGTCGAGCACAATGGCCACCAGCGGACGGTGATAGCGATGGGCATGCCACCCCAGTTCGGTTCGTTGGGGTCCGCGGGTGTTGGTCGCGTCGATGACAGTCAGCAGGCCGGCACCGGCGCGCTCTGCCACGACCTGGTGGATCCGCCCGAAGACGTCGTCGTTCGCCTGCTGGTTCGAGTCATCACCGGCCGCGAGCTTACGAAGGCGGTCCGAGGAGACGATGGCGTCCGCCGAGAAGTGCCTGGCAGCGAAGGTTGATTTTCCGGCGCCCGCCGGTCCGATCAGCAGCACAAGGGCGGCCGGGGGGACGTTTATTACTCTCATGGGAAATGGGAATCAGGCTATCGCGCGAGGACCGGGTCATGATGGCCCTGCTTGTCTTCGTGCCGGCCACCGTGGTTGCCGCTCACACGGGCACCCCGGGGTGGTTGCAATTCGTTCTATCGGTGGCGGCGATCATCCCAGTAGCCGCCCTGATCGCCTCGGCGACGGAGGCCCTGGCCCACCGCCTGGGCGGGAAGGTAGGGGGCCTGCTCAACGCGACATTCGGTAACCTGCCGGACCTTCTGATCGGAATTTTCGGAGTGCAGAAGGGACTCATCCCGCTGGTCAAGGCAACCCTGGTCGGG
>DASWQQ010000315.1:0-2732 GCA_036403615.1 Candidatus Dormiibacterota bacterium
GAGGCGTAGCCAAGTGCGTCGTTGCCGCCGACGCTGATCACGAGATGGCTGGCATCGGCAGGCAAGCGAGCAAGCTGCTGAGCGATGCTGGCGATCACGCTGCCATCCACAGCGAGTAGGCTGGCGCGCCATCCGGAAGGCAAGCGTTGCCGCAGTTGGGTCACGACGTCAGGACCGCCGCCGACATAGGCCGCATTGTCGAATACAGAGTCCCCAAGCAGGACGACATGTTTCATTGCAGCCAGGTCCTTTGCGGGCGTAGATCGGCTGTGCATTAGGGTCGCCGCCACGCCGGCGATCATGCCGCGCCGGCGCGACAGCATGTCAGCCGTCAAGAGCATTGTCTTTTTGTCGGGTTGATCTCCGGTCCCGGCATGCAAGCCGCCATGGGCACCCTTTTCATCGTTATGGTGTATCCCGTAGCGCTGCCACAGCGCGGCGACCCATTTTCCGGGGTCGAGAAGATGGTGTGTAAGCGCCGGAGCAAAAGTCCCTCACTGAAGCGACCGGGCTGTCCGGTGGACGCCGTTGTTATACAGCATCACGGTTGCCGTCTGACGGAGAGGCTAACCGCCACATGAGACTGCTGGCGAGGATCGCCCATATAAGAAACACTGAACTTGATAGCATGCTCAGCACCATGGCTAAACCCGAAAAGCCCATAGACGCTTGCACTGCCCCTGCCACTAGTACATCGTTTTCGAATTGCCGAATCGATCAGGCGGCGAGCGGCTGCGGTTCGCGGCTGATGCCATAGGACCATTTCGGCACGAGCGGCCCATCGTTGCACATCTCGATGTAGCGTTTGATCCGTTCGACCAGTTCGTCTTTGCTGGCGACGCGGATCCGGCGCAACACCGAACGCGCCATCTTCGAGAAGAACATCTCCACCCAGTTCAGCCAGGACGCATGCGTTGGGGTGAAGACCAACTCAAAACGGCCGGGCTTGCTGTCGAGGAAGCGCTGGGTCTCACGCGAGCGGTGGGCTGAGTGATTGTCGAGCAGGATGCAGATCAACAAGCCCGCCGGATAAGCGGCATCGAGTTGCCGAAGGAAGTCGACGAACTCGCGCGAGCGGTGTCGCTGGGTGACGGCATGGTGGACAAACCCGGTGACGAGGTCGACGGCTGCCGAAAGCGTGACTGTGCCAAGCCGTTTGTATTCGTGGTCGCGCTGGACGGTGGTATTCTTGCCCGGCCGGGGCGGCAAATCAGGTGCCGTGGTGGCGATTGCCTGAATGCCCGGCTTCTCATCGTAGGAGACCATAGCGACGGGCCGCTCTGCTTGGGGCAGTGCCCGCAGCATTTCCGCTACTGCATAGACTTCCAGAACTTCGGCCTTGCGCTTGTCGAAGGCCGGGTCACGGCGTTCCAGATAATAACGCACCTTGTGGGGCTTGACTGGCTGGCGGTTCAGGATGTCGTGCACCGTACTGGCGGCGACCTCGGCCAGACAGCCATGACCCACGCCGCACCCGTGGCTGCGGGCATGGGCCGCCAACAAGCGTAACGTCCAAAGCTCGTGCGGATAACCGCGATCTTTTGGTTTGGCACAGGCCTCGCCGATCAGCCAGGTCCGCGCCGCTTCGGTAATATCCGGCTTGCGTCCCGAACGCGGCAGGTCGTCGATGGCCTTGAGCGGTCCCACGGCGGTCACCCGGCGGACGCATCGGGTGACCCGCTGGCGGTCGATTCCGAGGGTTGCCGCGATCTCGCTGGCATCGCGATGGTCGGCAAGGTGCAGGATGATGGCCGATCGCTCGACATGGTGCGCCGGGGCAGTGCGCGAGCGGGCGAGCGCGGCCAGGGTGGAACGGGCTTCTTCAGTTAGGGACAGCGCCATCGTGGTGGCTTTGCGCGGCATAAAGCGTCTTCCGGGATGGTAACCAAACGCTATTGGATGGCGCGGCGTCCATGGTCAGGTCAACACGGCGCGAAATGCGGCTCGCTTTCGATCAGGTGCAGGGCTTCGGCCAGCGACTGGCGCTGGAACAGACAAAACCACTCCCCGGTGTGGCGGTGCCAGGAGAGGTCGAAGCAATCGCGACTGACGTATTCCAGGCGGGCGAACGGGGCGTCGAACTCCGGTTCGTATGAGCGAGGGTCGTCAGAGCGATAGCGGGTGATGAACCGGTACTTGTTGCCATGCCATGTGCCGTCGATGGCAACGGGATAGTTGAACGCCGTGGGGCGGATCTCCGGCAGAAACCGCGGCCTCAGCACTTCGGCAATGAATTTCTCGCACGCGGCGGTGATGGCTACTTTCTCGGTCAGCGGCGGTTTGTTCCCGGCCCGTCCGCCGACATAGACCCATCTGCCCCGCGCCAAAGCCCCGCTCCCTGAAATCTCTCTCGGTTGGTTCTATTCCACCGCCTTCGCCAGCCGCAATTTCCGGGCACCCGCTCAGGGTCAATTATGATCGGCAATTCGGAATCGATGTACTAGCCAGCTGGCTGATCATCACCCTCGCCGTGAGTTGGCTCGTCTGGCTGGCTGCGCTGCTGTTCGGTTCGAATAATCTGGTGTGGGTGCCCCCGCTGTCGTGGGAGTCCGTCCTGAGCTTCTTCCTCGGCCTGACCGTGCCCGCACCGCAAGCGCCCGAGATAATGCCTTTTCTGCTGGGGATCAGCGCTCTCATGGTGCTGATCGTCGCTATGCCCGGCTGCCAGCGTCTGGCTCTGCGGCGTCTTGGGACAGGTGTCTTGCTGATACCTCCGGCAGTTTACTGCGCTT
>DASWQQ010000316.1:0-3475 GCA_036403615.1 Candidatus Dormiibacterota bacterium
GCGGATGCTCCTCTCATGCTCGCTGGTGCGGCTCTTCACGACGGAGACGGCGCTGCGCAACTCGCCCGCCGCTTCGAAATACCGGAAAAGCAAGATTGCATCGCTCAGGTAGCTTAGGTCGACGTCGGAATGGATGTCACCCACCAACCCGTGCTGCCCCAAGACCAGGATCGTCGTCACCCCCTGCTGGTTCAGATAGGTCAAAAGCTCATGCATCTGGAGCAGCAAGAACGTCTCACCGGGCATCGCCTGCAGATAGGCGTTCAGGCTGTCGACTGCGATGAAGGTCGAACCGTCCTCCTCGACCGCCTTGCGAACCTTGCTGGAGAATTCTCCCGGGGAGAGCTCGGCTGGGTCGATCTGGACCAAGGCGAGGCGTCCGGCCGCCACGTGCCGCTCAAGGTCCATGCCCAGCAATGCTGAGCGGTTGATCAGCGTCGCCATGCCCTCGTCAAAGAGGTAGTAGGTGGCATGCTCGCCGCGCTCGAGCGCCGCCATCATGCACCTTACGGCGGTGGTGGTCTTGCCCACCCCAGACGGGCCGCTAAATAGGGTGTTGGTCGCGGGCGGCAATCCGCCCCCGAGAAGCAGATCCAGCTCGGCTGACCCTGTCGATTTGGGTGCGCTCGGCACTGCCCGACGATGCTCAGCCGCGATCAGCCGCGGGAACACGGTGATGCCGCCCGTGTCGAGCATGAAGTCGTGATAGCCGCCCCGGAACTTGATGCCGCGCATCTTGACCACGCGAAGGCGGCGGCGCTCCGCGCCGAAGTCGCGCGGGATCTGATCGAGCGAGATCACGCCGTGCGCGATGCTGTGAAGCTGCAGATCACCCGGCTCCGACGTGCGATCGTCGAGCAACAGCACCGTGCAATTCCGGCTGGAGAAGAAATGCTTGAGTGCAAGAACCTGGCGCCGGTACCGGAGCGGGTTTTGGGCAAGCAGACGCATCTCTGAGAGGCTGTCGAACACGATGCGCTCCGGACGCACCTCGTCCACTTTCTGCATGACGCCGCGAGTTGTCTCTCCCAACTCGACTTCGGACGGGTGAAGGATCGATTGCTCGCTCTCGGGATCGAGTCCTGCTTCGTTGACGAGCTCAAAAATGGAGAGGGCGTCGAGCGACCAGCCATGGGTCGCCGCGACTGCCCGCAGCTCGTCGCCGGTTTCCGACAACGTGATGTAAAGGCCCGCTTCCCCTACCTGCACTCCCTGCAGCAGAAATTGCAGGGCCAGCGTGGTCTTACCCGTGCCTGGCGTCCCCTCGACGAGGTACAGCCGCTGGCCGGTGAGCCCTCCACACAGCACCTCATCCAGGCCCGGGACCCCGGTCGAAATTCGATCGCCTGGCTGCGGCGCAGCAGCTGCGAGGCTGGATGAAGACATACAATCCTATTCCGATCCGACGAGTTTTCGCGATCCCAGGCACGAGATTTGCAGCTTCGGGACCAAAGGTGAGGCGCCTCGGCCCGAGGATCACGAGTGTTCGCTAACGTGGCAAGCTTGTCTTCAACAGCCGAGGCAAAACTTTCGTTCCCAATCGGACCGAGCTAGCGAACGCCTCAGGCGCTGGTACCTGCGCCTCGAATGCGTCGACCGCGTTCGCTCATGGCCTGTGTGCCCCTCAGCACTGAGCAGCCGCCGGGACATGCAAGCTCCGACGAGCTGGCTTGAGTTTCACGCAATCACGCTGCCCCGGTTTCGCGTATGGATAATGATGACCTTTCGCGACACCGCTCCAAGCACAAACCGAACTCACGACCCGGCAGGCGGGCCCCACTGCTCGGCTGAGGAGAACGAGGTTCCCGTGAGCGTGGCCGAGTCGGAGCGCAGTTCGCCGGAGGGGCCCGGATCTCAGATCGAGCCTCATCCGGTTACACCGGTTCATGCTCCGATGGGGTTCGCCGAGTTTGTCGCCGTGGTGGCGGCATTGATGGCGCTGAATGCGCTCGCGATCGACATCATGCTCCCCGCCCTGCAGGAGATCGGGGCCGCCTTCCACGTCTTGGAGCCGAACCGCCGCCAGACCATCCTGTCGTCGTACCTGATCGCCTTCGGGATCGGCCAGCTTCTCATCGGGTCGGTTTCGGATCGGTTCGGACGAAGGCCGGTGCTTCTCGGTGGCCTGGCCCTCTACATTATGGCGGCCGCGCTTTGCGCAGCGGCCACCAGCTTTGAGGCCCTGCTGTTCGCGCGCTTCCTGCTGGGTCTGGCCTCGGCAGCACCGCGCGTCATTACGACCGCCATTGTTCGCGACTCATATAGCGGCCGGCGGATGGCAAGCGTCATGTCGCTGGCCATGACGGCCTTTATCGCCGTGCCTGTGCTGGCACCTTCGATCGGCCAGGTAGTCTTGCTGTTCGGCCCCTGGCGGGCGATCTTCGGCCTTCTGACCGCCTATGGGGTTCTCATGGCAGCGTGGATATCGCTGCGGCTCCCCGAGACACTTCCCGTCGAACGACGCCGGTCCGTAGCACCGAAACGTCTTTTGAGCGCCTTTTACAGAGTCATCACGACACGGCAGACGCTGGGCTACGCATTGGCCGGCGGCATGATGTTCGGCGCGAATTTCGGCTTCCTCGTCTCAGCCCAACAAGTATTCACCGAGATATTCGGGCTCGGCGTCTATTTCCCCCTCGCCTTTGCGGCTGTGGCGCTGACGATGTCCATGTCGTCCTTCATCAACTCGCGACTGGTTGGCAGGCTGGGCATGCGGGTGATCTCCCACGGTGCGGTTGCCTGTTTCACCCTCATCGCTGGGATCATGGCCATGCTGGCGCGTCTGGACGCCTTGACGTTCCTACCCTTCATGGTCCTGCTCGCCGGGCTCATGTTCCTGCTCGGCATGGTATTTTCGAATTTCAACTCCCTGGCCATGGAGCCTCAGGGGGAGATAGCAGGGACCGCGTCGTCTCTGTTTGGGTCCATCACGACGGTCATGGCAGCCGTTCTCGGCTACCTGGTGGGGCAGGCGTATAACGGGACTCTGGTGCCGCTCACGACGGCCTATTTTGCGTTAGGGGCGATCACGGTCGTCATCATCGTCGTGACCGAAAGAGGCCGCTTCCTAAGATGAATTGGGCTTCAAACCTGTTGGACGGGTCTGGTCGTTTAGTCGCGAGCCTAGCGTATCACGATCACACCAACGTGGCGGAGTGGCTGATTCCAATCGAGCAGCCCGCCTGCGCCGAGTGGGCGAGGTGATGCGGGGGAACGGTTGAGCAGCTCTGCAGAATCCGAGATAGCCTAAGCGAATGTCGGATCGAGATCAGTCCTATGACGTCCTCGTGGTCGGGGGCGGCAACGCGGCTTTGTGTGCAGCTATCAGCGCCCGCCGCGAAGGTGCATCCGTGCTTGTGCTCGAATCTGCCGACCCGTTCTGGCGCGGCGGTAACACGCGCCATACGCGCAACATGCGCTGCGCCCATGACAGCGCGACCGAGATCCTGACCGGACCATACACTGAGGACGAGTT
>DASWQQ010000317.1:0-1598 GCA_036403615.1 Candidatus Dormiibacterota bacterium
GCCCCAGGCGACGCGCGACCTCCCGCACACCCAAGCCTTGCGCCCGCCACAGCGCGATCTCCTCCCGCTCGGCAACCGACAGGTACCGGCCCGAGAGCGGCTTGGACGCCGGCGAGAGGTGAGACGGCGCCATCCCGCCCGCCTGACGAAACCACCGGAACCCGACCGGCTGCGAGACCCCAACCTCCATCGCCGCGTCCTCGCTCGACAGACCCGCTGCGATGAACGCCCAGAACCGCCGCCGATGCTCCTGGTGCGTCACCGGGGGACGACCCGGCGACCTCAGCTTCGCCCGCAACGCCCAATCCGATCGCCGCCGACCCGCCATCGCAACCCCTCCGCTCGGATGTTGCGACGACCACGTGAATCCACCCTCTACTCAAGTCTCATATTGCACCTATCGCATACAACTATTCCGCCTCGCTGACAGGCGGAAACCCCAGCCAAGCCAGTACGGCTTCGAAGCTCTCGAAGTCATGCTCCGGCTTTGTGAACGGGGCGGGCCAGTTGATCACCGGGCCATTCGTGAGTAATTCCGCTTGCCAGCCCTTAGCATAGCCGCGCGCTGTCAGGTCCTCGACCACGCTGCCAACGATCTCGCCGTCGAGTACGAGGTCGTAGCTGCCCGGCGCGAGGCGAACGAGGGTGTAGGGCATCGCAGCTTCCGGAGACGCTCGTGATAGAGAAGTAATGAGCCAGCGGCCTTGTGGGTCCCAGCTCCGCTGTCGCTTTCGAGCAGACCATCAATGCGCCGTCACGGTCCCGGCCCGGGACTGCGCGAACAGGTTGGCACCGGCCTTCGCACCGGCAGCTTTGATCAAAGCTGCCTCTTCGCAGGTAGAGGCGATCTTCAGTGCCACGCTGCGCAGCCGCTCCCTCTCCGTGCAGTACGCCGCGATCCGAGCACGCCCATACTCTGGCATCGCGGATATCAGCTTGCCGAATTCACTGTCGTTTGCTCGATAGAGAGCGGCAATGAGCTCGATCGGGACAGGGTATCTCGCCAGGGCGGACGCAGACGGTCGTGGCGGGTGCAGAGACATCGATGACCTCATTGTTTCGCGAACGAGGTAGGATCAGTCTCGTATGGTTAAATATCGGTTACAGCGGCCATTCTGGGCACTCTAAGCGCCCCTCAGCAATCGCGTTCAGACCCATCTGGAGCCTCTCTGTGCACCCAAGTGTGGAAAACGGCCTGAGGCTCCATGTACCAAGCTGTGACGACGATAGCCTTCGGTGGTCACAACCGAGAGCACGGGGGATGCTCCAGGTTCTTGAGCTCATTCTCACGTGATTTCCGCTCGGATGGTTGCGGGGCGCCGATGTGAAATACTCTTTCTCTTTTAGCGCGGGATGTAGAGGTTGTCGGGATCAGGTATATTGCCTCTCGCCTGGAAAAGGTAATTTGCTGAAATGATTGATGCGAATCAGACGGCGTACATCGTCCATGTCAGCTCCCCTGCCGGGGAGATTGCGGCAGACCGTATGGCTGCGTTCTATGCAGTCCTGACCGAAACGCCGGAGCAGGCCGTCGAACTAGCGTCCAGACCCATAACGGTGGCGCGCCCGGGCATGGTGTGATCCATGGGCTCCTGTAG
>DASWQQ010000318.1:0-1539 GCA_036403615.1 Candidatus Dormiibacterota bacterium
GGCCATTAATCCTCAACTTGATCATGATCGATCCTCGCTCTTTATAAGCTGCCGATGTGTCTTCGAGATGAGCGAGAACATGCTTCTTAACCGCTCAAACGTCCGCCGTTTTGTCACAAGTTGGGGCGAAACTTTCCGAACACTATCAGAAACCGCTCCTGATCGATTTCACAACGGGTTGTTTGGTTCTTTTTAAGCCAGCCCCCCCGGTCGGCTTTGGTCAGCAGGCCTTACGCAGCGACCCCACGCCGATCGGCGTCCCGGACAAGGGTGTTGATCAGTTCCAGCCACAGCAGACGGAGGCGCCTTGGTCCAAAGTAAAGCATTTCGAACGAGGTCGAATATGTCTTGACCTTATTGCATCAGAAAGACCGTAAGGGCAGAATCAAGTACATGCCCGCCAACCGCAACGATCTCGCGGACTTCGCCTATTTCCTGGCGCTTGCGAAGCATCGCAGCTTTCGTCGAGCTGGACTTGAGCTCGGCGTCAGTGCCTCGGCGTTGAGTCATTCGCTAAAGGGTCTGGAGGCGAGGTTGGGGGTGCGCCTGTTCAACAGAACGAGCCGGAGCGTCATGCTAAGCTCGGCTGGAGAGGAGCTGCACGCAGCCCTTGCCGCACCGTTCGATGCAATCGGAACTGCGGTCGAGGCATTGAACCGCTATCGGGCTGAGGCCGCGGGGCGGATTCGGCTTAACGTGCTCGAGCACGCCAGCACGCTGCTGCTGGCTCCCGTTATCCCAGTTTTCGTTGAGCGCTACCCAGGCATCGAAGTCGATGTCTCCGTCTCCAACCACCTGGTAGACGTGGTCGCGCAAGGAGCCGATGCCGGCATCCGCTATGGCGGCACCGTACCCGAGGACATGATCGCGCACCGGCTCTCGAGCGACATACGCTGGGTGGTGGTTGGGGCGCCTGCCTATTTCGATCGCCATGGCGTTCCCTCGCACCCGCGCGACTTAGATGGGCACCAATGCCTGCGCATTCGTCTTGGCAACGACAGCATCTACCACTGGGAGTTCGAGAAAGATGGGGAGGAACTCGCCATTGACGTGCCGGGCGCGGTCACGATCGACGAGACCCAGTTCGCGCTCACACTTGTTAGGGCCGGCAGCGCTATTGCCTATATGCCTGAGCCTGCTGTAGCGCCGCAGATATCGGCGGGGCTGCTGCGCACCGTCCTCGACGACTGGGCCCCGTTGGGGCCGGGATTCCACATCTACTATCCAGGCCGTCGCCAACTGCCGACTGGTCTGCGACTGCTGATCGATTTGATCCGCGAGATTCAGCCGCTGGGATTGTAGTGGCGCGCGATCGGTGAGTGTGGCTCATCGCTTCATCTCATAAAAATGGCATATCGCTGGCCGGCTTGCGGCTTATCTTCCGTGCGCAGATCACGGGCTCTCCCGTGACAGAAACATCACTGAACGGAGCAAGCCCGTGGCCGACCGAACTCTCCTCACATGCCCTAGCGCCTCGGAGATTCAGGGAGGCTTGCAGCGTTGTGGTTGGGGCGCTGTACTTGCGCTGACGCTGTGTGT
>DASWQQ010000319.1:0-6872 GCA_036403615.1 Candidatus Dormiibacterota bacterium
GCCGGCCAGCGCCCGGGCGACTTCTGCGGAGATGTCGAGCTGCACCGCTATATTCTGTCTCGCGGCGCGGGTGTAGCCGAATTGGTACAGGCGCACGGCTTAGGACCGTGTGGCGCAAGCCATAAGGGTTCGAGTCCCTTCGCCCGCAGTCTGCCGCGAAAAGCGGCAGACTCCAAGCCCGGCCGCCGAGCCCTGGTTAGAAAGGTACGCATGCGTCTCGTCCCGTTGCTGAAGCGATCGGCCATGCGTTTCCTGCCGGCCGGGCGCGGCGTGTCTCGAAATTCGCGGGCCGCGACAAGGCACGCGAATTTCTCTGGCATACGGACTCCACGCAAGCCAAAGGGCGATGAACTGGTAGCTTATTGACCCGTGGCAGACGTAAAGGTCGAGACCGAAAAGAAGCCTGGATCGCAGGTCGTGATGTCGATCGAGGTAACCGAGGACCTCGTCAAGAAATCGATCGACCAGGCCTACTCCCGGTTGGCGCCGAGGGTCCGGATTGCCGGTTTTCGCCCCGGTAAGGCCCCGCGGCCGATGATCGAGCGCGAGCTCGGCTGGCCGGTTCTGCGCCAGGAGGCGCTCGACATCATTCTGCCGGTGGCGTACAACGCCGCCGTTTCCGAGGCAAAGATCGATCCCATCGACAACCCCCGGGTGGACGTCCAGCAGTTCGATCGGGACCAGCCGATGCGCTTCTCCGCCACGGTCAGCGTCAAGCCGGAGGTCGAGCTCAAGGACTACTCCGACATCAGGGTGCCGCGCCCGCAGACCGACATCGTCGACAAGGATGTCGATGAGGCGATCGAGCGGCTGCGCTCTCGGTTCGCCGAGCTGCATGCAGTCGAGCGTCCGGTTCAGAGCGGCGACTTCCTGACCGTCGATTTGCACGTGCTCCAGTCCGGCGCGGTGCTGGTCGGCGAGAGCCAGACAGACGCCCAGCTGGAAGTTGATCCAGAGCGTCTGCTTCCGGGGCTGGCACCCGGGGTCGAAGGTCAGGCGATCGGCGAGACCCGTGATATCGCCCTGACGCTCCCGGCGGACTACCCAAAGAAGGAGCTGGCCTCTGCCAACGTCGTCTTTCGAGTGACGGTCAAATCGATCAAGGAGCGCCGCCTGCCGCCGCTGGACGACGAACTGGCTCACCTCGTCGGGCGCGGCGAATCACTTGCCGGCCTCCGCGAGGAAGTCCGCAAGGAGTTGCAGGATGCGGCCAGCAGTGGCGACGAGCAGAAATTTGAAAATGACGTACTCAACGCCCTGGACGAGCGCCTCCAGGTCGAGGTGCCCGACGCGCTGATCGACCAGGAGATCGATCGTAGGCTCCGCGAGCTCGAGCTGCGCCTCCAGGAGCAGGGGATAAAAGTCGATCGATACCTCGAATACACGAAGACGACGCCGGAGGCCCTGCGCGCCGAGCAACGGCCGGCAGCGGTGCAGAAAGTGCGCCTGGAACTGGCGCTGGCGACTGTGGCCGAGCGGGCCGGGATCGAAGTACCGGATGCCGAGATCGACGCCGCGCTCGAGGCCGCTCTAACCGAAGACCAGCAGGCGACCCGTCGGGCTCGTGATCTGCGCACGGCCGACCCGGTACGAGCCTACTTCCGTCACCAGCTGCTGATGCGCAAAACGATCGACTATCTCGCAGACCTGGCATCCCCGGAATCTTCCGATACAATTGGAGCGCCTACGGAAGAGGGAGAGCGTGAGGCCACGGCGGAACCGGCGCTAAAGGGGCAAAGGCGCGGTTCGGGAAAGAAGGAACGCTGATCACCGTCGTATTCAAAAGTGAGTACGCGGAAGACTGGTTTGTAAGAATTGGACCCTATAATGGCGAAACAGGAGAGCCACCCATGAACTTCGAACGGCTCAGCCGTCGACCCGAAGCCCTCATTCCCATGGTGATCGAGACCACCAACCGCGGCGAGCGCGCCTTCGACATCTATTCGCGGCTGCTGAAGGACCGGATCATCTTCATCGGAACACCGATCGATGACCAGGTGGCGAACGTCGTCATGGCACAGTTGCTCTTCCTGGCCTCTGAGGACCCGGACAAGGACATCAACATCTACATCAACAGCCCCGGAGGCGTCGTCACCGCCGGCCTTGCGATCTACGACACCATGAACTACGTCAACCCGCGAGTCTCGACCGTCTGTATGGGCCTGGCTGCGAGCATGGCCACCGTCCTCCTCGCCGGCGGGACCAAGGGTATGCGCTTCGCGCTTCCGAACACTCGCATCCTGATTCACCAGCCGTCTGGCGGCTTCCAGGGGCAGGCTTCCGACATCCAGATCCATGCCCAGGAGATTCTTCGTATTCGTAAGACGTTGAACGACATCCTCTCCAGTCACACCGGTCAGCCGATCGAGAAGATCGAGCGGGACACGGAGCGTGACTTCTTCATGAGCGCGGAAGAGGCCAAGCAGTACGGCATCATCGACGACATCATCGTCAGCACCGGACGTGATTCGGACGGCTCGGCGAACAAGGATGGCCGGCTCGAGCTGAGCACGGCCGGCGTCGGTGCCCGCTCTGAACCCAAGATGGAACAGGACCAGGGTCCAAAGACGTCTCGATGAACGAACGCGAGGATCGCCGCCGCCACACGCGCTGCTCCTTCTGCGGCAAGGACCAGTCGCAGGTGCGCAAGCTGGTCGCCGGCCCTGGTGTTTACATCTGCGATCAGTGCATCGATCTCTGCCAGGAAGTCCTCGAGGAGGACACCAAGACCACGACGCAGAAGCGCGCTAAGGGTGGCCTCATCCCGAATCCAAAGACCATCTGCTCGGCTCTCGATCAGTACGTAGTGGGACAGGACCATGCCAAGCGGGTGCTATCAGTCGCGGTCTACAACCATTACAAGCGGATCGCCCACAGCAAGATGGCCGGTGATGTCGAGCTGCAGAAGTCGAACGTACTGCTGGTTGGCCCGACCGGGTGTGGCAAGACGCTCCTCGCCCAGACGCTTGCCAAGATCATCGACGTACCGTTCTCGATTGCCGACGCGACCTCGCTCACGGAGGCCGGCTACGTTGGTGAGGACGTGGAAAATATCCTGCTTCGCCTGATCCAGGCGGCCGATTTCGATATCGCGCGCGCCGAGCGCGGCATCATCTATATCGACGAGATCGACAAGATCGCGCGCAAGTCGGACAATCCGTCGATCACCCGGGATGTCTCGGGTGAAGGTGTCCAGCAGGCGCTGCTGAAGATCCTGGAAGGCACGATCGCCAATGTGCCGCCGCAGGGCGGCCGTAAGCATCCTCACCAGGATTTCATCCAGATCAACACCACCAACATCCTCTTCATCTGCGGCGGCGCCTTCGATGGGCTCGAGCGCCTGATCGAGCACCGGATCGGGCACAAGCAGATCGGTTTCGGCTCGGAGATCCATGCCAACCGCACCAAGGAGACAACCCGGATGCTGAAGCAGCTTCAGCCGATGGATCTGCTCAAGTACGGTCTCATCCCCGAGTTCGTCGGCCGGCTCCCGATCACCGTCACCCTCGATTACCTCGATGAAGCGGACATCATCCGGATCCTGACCGAGCCCAAGAATGCCTTCGTCAAGCAGTATCAGAAGTTCTTCGCCCTGGACGACGTTCAGCTGGTGTTCGAGCCGGCGGCGCTTACCGCGATTGCCCGCAAGGCGCTCCAGCGCGGAACCGGAGCCCGCGGACTGAAGAGCATCATCGAAGACATCCTGCTGAACTCCATGTTCGAAGTTCCGTCACGCCCGGAGGTCAAGCGATGCGTCATCACGGAAAAATCAGTGAACTTCAGCACGGAGCCCGAGATCTACTCGGAAGAAGAGCTCGAGGAGATCGCGCCCGAGCAAACCGCCTGACGTCCGCGTCAAGCCGGTCGAGCGCGTGACGGACCGGCCGGCGACACTGCAGCTTCCCCTCCTTCCGCTAAAGAACGTCGTTCTCTTCCCGCACATGATCGTGCCCCTCTACGTCGGCCGCGCCCGTTCGGTCGACGCGCTGGAGGACGCGATGGTGAACGGCAAGCAGATCTTCCTCTGCACCCAGCGGCGCGCGGATTGCGAGGATCCGAGGGAGGAGGACATCTACCGGGTGGGCGTGCTGGGCGAGGTAGTCCAGATGCTCAAGCTCCCGGACAACACCATCAAGGTGCTGATCGAGGGCTCCTCGCGGGCGGTGATCGAGCGTTTCGTCGAGACCGAGCCTCATCTCCGCGTCGACGTGGCCCGTCTGGACGAGGACTTCCAGCCCTCTGCCGAGCTTGGTGCCTTGATGCGGGGCGTGGTCGACCTCTTCGATCGTTACGTCGAGCTCGACAAGAAAGTGCCGCCGGAGGTCAACCTCACGGTTCGCGGCGTCGACGACGCCGGACGGCTGGCGGACATAGTCGCCGCCAATCTCAACATCAGCGTTACCGACAAGCAGGACGTGCTCGAGACGTTCCAGATGAACGCACGACTGGAGAAGCTCGTCAGCGTACTTCAGCGCGAGACCGAAATCCTCGACATGGATCGCAGCATCCGCTCCCGTGTCCGGCAGCAGATCGATCGCCGGCAGAAGGAGTTCTACTTAAAGGAGCAGATGCGAGTCATCCAGGAGGAGTTGGGTGGCGAGGAGTCCCAGCTGAATGAGCTGGACGAGCTGCGCGAGAAGTTGCGCGCCCTGGAGCTTGCGGAGCCCGTCCAGGAGCGGCTACTCAAGGACGTCGACCGGCTGGAACGGATGCCTCCGGGATCCCCGGAGATCTCCGTGCTGCACAACTATCTCGACCTGGTCGTCTCGCTGCCCTGGCACGAGTTCAGCGAGGACGTGACCGACCTGCGCGCGGCCGAGCGCGTCCTCGACGAAGACCACCACGGCCTGCGCAAGATCAAGGAGCGGATCCTGGAGTTTCTCGCGGTCAGGCAGCTAACCAAGTCGCCGAAGGGTCCAATCCTGTGCTTCATCGGGCCGCCCGGTGTGGGCAAAACCAGCCTGGGCAAATCGATCGCCCGCGCTCTTGGACGTAAATTCGTCCGGGTTTCGCTCGGTGGTGTCTCCGACGAGGCCGAGATCCGCGGCCACCGGCGCACCTACGTCGGCTCGATGCCGGGAAGGATCATCAAGTCGCTACGGGAAGCCGGCACACGTAACCCCGTGTTCCTCCTGGACGAGATAGACAAGATGTCCTCGGACTTTCGGGGCGACCCCTCCTCGGCGATGCTCGAAGTGCTCGACCCCGAGCAGAACAAGAATTTCTCCGACCATTACCTCGAGATCCCCTTCGATCTCTCGGACATCCTTTTCATAACGACTGCGAACCTCTTCTACACCATCCCGCGTCCGCTGCTGGACCGGATGGAGGTGATCAACCTCTCCGGCTACACCGCCGAGGAGAAACTCGTGATCGCAAGAGAGTTCCTGATCCCAAAGCAGCTCGCCGAACATGGCCTCTCGGAGAAGCACATCGAGTTCACCCGGGCGGCGATCGCCAAGGTGATCAGCCGCTACACGAGTGAGGCCGGCGTTCGCAACCTGGAGAGATCGATCGCGACCATCTGCCGGAAGGTAGCCCGTGAGGTGGTCAAGGGCAAGACGCGTCGCATGGTGGTCGGCCCCAACCGCCTCGAGGATCTGCTCGGGCCGCCTCGCTACAAGCCGGACGAAGGCCACAAGGAGCACCTTGTCGGAGTCGCGAACGGGCTCGCCTGGACCGAGGTCGGTGGTGTCCTGCTCACCATCGAGGTGATAACGATGCCGGGAAAGGGCAATCTGAACCTGACCGGCCAGATGGGCGACGTGATGCAGGAGTCGGCCCGGGCGGCGCTTTCCTACGCACGCTCGAACGCCGAGGCGCTCGGCATCCCTCCCGATTTCAGGGAGAAGCTCGACCTGCACATTCACATCCCGAAGGGCGCGATACCCAAGGACGGACCCTCGGCCGGGATCTCGATGGCCCTGGCCATCATCTCGGCGCTCTGCCAGCGGCCGATTCGGTCCGACGTGGCGCTTACCGGTGAGATCACCTTGCGGGGTAGGGTGCTGCCGATCGGTGGTCTCAAGGAGAAGGTGCTTGCGGCTCACCGGCTGGGGATAAAAACCGTGTTACTGCCGGAGGACAACCGTGCTGACGTCGTCGACATCCCGGCCGAGGTCCGAAAGCGTCTCAGCTTCAAGTTCGTAAAAAGCATGGATGAGGTGATAGCGGAGGCGCTTCTGCCCCGATCGGTTATCGCTCTTCCCGCCGAGAGCGCCGAGCCGGCGGGGATCGAGGAAGCAGCCGCGGCGAACGCGGACACGCCCGCCTCATCGGATTAGCCTTGGAAACCCGTTACGACCCCGGCGCCGTCGAACAGCGCTGGTATGAGACCTGGGAAGCAGCCGGCTACTTCCGACCCCGCGAGAGCCTGACGGGAAAGACATTCACGGTGTCCATGCCACCCCCCAACATCACAGGCGAGCTGCACATGGGGCACGGGATGTACACGCTGCAGGATGTGCTGGTGCGCTGGCACCGGATGCTGGGCGACGCCGTCCTCTGGATTCCGGGTACGGACCATGCCGCGATCGCCACCCAGAACGTACTGGAAAAGCAGCTGGCGAAGAAGAACACGAGCAAGGAAGAGATCGGCAGGGAGGCCTGGGATCGCCTGGTCCGGGATTGGTATGAGACGACCGGCAGCACCATTTTGCGCCAGATGCGCCGGCTCGGCTTCAGCGCCGACTGGTCCCGCAATCGCTTCACCATGGACAGCGACTACGTAGCCTCGGTCAATGCCGCGTTCGTCAGGTTCTGGAAGGCGGGACTCATCTATCGCGGGCCAAGGATCGTGAACTGGTGCCCTCGCGATCAGAGCGCCATTTCCGATTTGGAGGTGGTTTTCACCGAGGCCGACGACCAGCTCT
>DASWQQ010000320.1:0-19239 GCA_036403615.1 Candidatus Dormiibacterota bacterium
CACTTGGAATCCCCATGGACCTGGGGGGACTCGGGCTCTGGGTGTATTGCGCGGTCGACGCCTACCGAACGGCTAAGAGGATTACCAAACCGGCCTGAAAGACTTCCCGCAACCTTGATTGCCTAATGTCGCGGTGTGGCAAGAGAGCGGCGGGTCCTGCTGGTCGAGGATGACCAGGACACCGCGGATCTATACCTCGATCAGCTTCGCCGCGATGGGATCCCGTTGGAACATGTTCGTAACGGTAAGGATGCCGACGAATTCGTTCGGATGCGGGTGCCGGCCCTGATCCTGATCGACCTAAGGTTGCCCGACGGCTCCGGCCGCGACCTGATCGAAACCTGGGCACCCGACCCGGTTGCCGGCGCGATCCCGATCTGGATCCTGAGCAACGCCGGTCCGGAAGACAACCTGTGGTGGCATAACGCCTCAAATGTTCAGCGTTACTTCCTCAAGTCGCGCGTGATCCTGGCGAGGCTGAGCCTCGAGATCAGGGCAACGCTGGGCCTTCCGTACGGGGAGCGCCTCGACAACAAGATGGCGAGCTGACGACCAGCTTCTAGGCCAGTTCGCTCGGTATGAGGGAGACTTTCTGGCGCGGAACCCGGTCGACTACCACCTCGCAGGGGGCGTTACGCATCACGTGCTCCGCAATCCGACCAAGCGTGCCTTCATTCGGTCGGTTGACGTGGCTGATCCCCATCACGATCAGATCCACCCCCTCCTCGCGAGCGATCTCGACGATTCGATGGCCGGCCTGGCGCGCGACATTGACCTTGGTGCGCGGCTCGATCGCGTGCTGCATCGCGATGAAGGCTGCGGCATCGAGGGCGCGCTGGATCTTCGGATCAACGGGCTCGGGCATGGCGAGCGGAGCCTGGAGTGGGATCTCGTGGACATAGACGATCACCATCTCAGCCTTGTGGCCTTGATTCAGACGTGCTGCGAGCTCAACCGCCCGCACCGAGGCTCCCAGATCGATGATCGGCACCAGGACCTTGCGGATGGACTGCACCGAGCGCACCGTGCTGGTGGCGCCCCGAGGCGCGGGCGGAGGAACCCGGAGCATCCAGCCAAGCGTGCCCGCAAGCCCGACGGTAAAAGCGACAGCCACGGTGATGCCGAGCGGGCTGAGTACGAGAGTCACGGGCGCAGCCGTCGCGCGATCTGCAGCCGCCAGGAGCCGAAGGCGAGCAGGCCCACCCCGGCCACTGCGTACGGGATCGAGTGAACTTCGACGAGATCGCGCAGCAGCACGGCAAGCCCAAGAATCAGGGCCAGTATGCCCACCCCCTGTGTGAATCGGTAGGGTGTCATCTAGCGCGTAAAGAAGCGCTCCACCTTCTCTGCCCCAATCGTCGTTGGGCAGATCGTGTCGAGACCAAGCTCACGGTAGACGTCGGCGCGGGCCGGATCGTAGATACGGCAGATCACCTTACGGACGTTGAACAGGTGCTGGGCCAGCTGGGCAGCCATGATATTGGTCGTGTCGGCGTTGGTGACGGCTACAAAGGCATCAGCGTTCTCCGTGCCGGCGCGGCGGAGTACGTCCTCGTCGACGGCGGTGCCGAACACCATCTCACCGGTAAAGTCCTCTCCGAGCCGGTTGAAGGCGGCTTCGTTGGAGTCGACCACTGTGACGTTGTCGCCTTCGTCACTCAGTTGTTTGGCGAGACTCGCCCCAACGCGGCCGCAGCCGACGATAACCGTGCGCATGATCGCTGGTAATTCTACGCGCGCATTCCCGCGCCCGAAGAGGAAAACCGTCGTTTAGGCGCCAAATGGCGAGGGTATATACGGCGGAGCCTCCCCGGTTACGCTCAAGGCGGCGGTGGCGGCTGGAAACTGAAGGAGAAAAATCGAGATGGGAAAGACTGTTGGAATCGACCTCGGTACCACGAACTCCGTGGTTGCCGTGATGGAAGGCGGCGAGCCGGTCGTCATCCCCAACGCGGAGGGTGGCCGCACAACGCCATCCGTCGTCGCGTTCACCAAGTCGGGCGAGCGCCTTGTTGGCCAGCTGGCCAGGCGGCAGGCCGCCGTCAACCCCGAGAACACAGTGTTCTCAATCAAGCGTTTCATGGGACGGAACTTCAACGAGGTGGACCGGGAGCGGACGATGGTGCCCTATCGGACCGTCAACGGTAACGCCGGCCGTGTTGAGGTCGAGATCCAGGGCCAACGCTATACGCCAGAGCAGATCTCCGCCATGATCCTGCAGAAGCTGAAAACGGACGCTGAGGCGTACCTCGGCGAGAAGGTGACAGATGTGGTCATCACCGTTCCCGCCTACTTCAACGACTCACAGCGCCAGGCGACCAAAAATGCGGGTCAGATCGCCGGGCTGAATGTCATCCGGATCATCAATGAGCCCACCGCGGCCTCGCTGGCCTACGGCCTGGACAAAAAAGAAAACGAGAAAATTCTGGTCTTCGACCTGGGCGGCGGAACCTACGACGTGTCCGTGCTCGAGGTTGGGGAGGGAGTTTTCGAGGTCAAAGCGACCAATGGTGATACCCACCTTGGCGGCGACGACTACGACCGCCGTCTCGTCGATTACATCGCTGACGAGTTCAAGCGCGAGCAGGGCATCGATCTACGCGGCGATCGCCAGGCACTGCAGCGTCTGACAGAGGCCGCCGAGAAAGCGAAGATCGAGCTCTCCAGTCGCGCTGAAACCGATCTCAATCTGCCGTTCATCACCGCGGATCAGAACGGTCCCAAGCACCTGGACATGAAGATAACGCGCGCCAAGTTCGAGCAGCTGACGGCGGATCTGACCGAGCGTTGCGTGCAACCGTTCAATAGCGCGCTCAAAGACGCGGGACTCTCCCCGGCCGAGCTCAACGAGGTGATCCTGGTCGGTGGCTCGACCCGGATGCCCGTCATCCAGGAGCTCGTAAAGCGACTGACCAACGGCAAGGAGCCTCACCGCGGCGTCAACCCAGATGAAGTGGTTGCCGTCGGCGCCGCCATCCAGGCCGGCGTTCTCAAGGGCGAGGTCAAGGATGTCCTTCTGCTCGACGTCACGCCGCTCTCTCTTGGCATCGAGACGCTCGGTGGCGTCATGACCAGGTTGATCGAGCGCAACACCACGATTCCGAGCTCCAAGAGCCAGGTGTTCTCAACCGCGTCCGACAGCCAACCCTCGGTTGAAATCCACGTGCTCCAGGGCGAACGCGAGATGGCATCTGCCAACAAGACGCTGGGCAAGTTCCACCTGGATGGGATTCCGCCGGCACCTCGTGGCATGCCGCAGATCGAGGTTGCCTTCGACATCGACGCCAACGGCATCCTCAACGTCCGTGCCAAGGACCTTGGCACGGGCAAGGAGCAGAAGGTGACGATTACGGCCTCGACGACCTTGAACAAAGACGAGGTCCAGCGGATGGTGAAGGACGCCGAAGCAAATGCGGCCGACGACCGTAAGCGGCGCGAGGAGGTCGAGGCCCGCAACCAGGCCGACAGCCTCGT
This sequence comes from Candidatus Dormiibacterota bacterium, assembly GCA_036403615.1. Taxonomy (GTDB): domain Bacteria; phylum Chloroflexota; class Dormibacteria; order CF-121; family CF-121; genus JALYYC01. The sequence continues at coordinate 3,475 of DASWQQ010000320.1, forward strand.
CTACCAGGCGGAGAAGGTCCTCAAGGACAACGCCGACAAGATCGATGCGGCGCTTCGCTCCGAGGTCGAAGGCAAGATCGAGCCTGTCAGGCAGGCCATCAAGGACAACGACGTCGAGAAGATGAAGTCGACCAGCGAGGAACTGACCCAGTCGATGCAGAAGATCGGCGAGCAGGTCTACCGCCAGGCGCAGGGTGCAGCCGCAGGCGCCCAGTCGGCGACGGGGACGGACGGCCCGCAGCCGGGAAAGGCGCCCGAAGGCGACGTCGTCGACGCCGATTTCAAAGAGGTTTAGGGCGTAAGTTGATCGACGTGCTCCGGGCCGAACCCCGGAGCACGAAATCCTCCTCGTGCACGGTTTCGGGGACTCCCTGGCGCTCGATCTCTTCCCGCTCCATCGGCTTGACGCGCCATCCGCGGTGGTAGACGAGGTCACCGCCAAGGTACGCGCTGGCAAACAGGACGCCGGTGGATAGGCCGCCAAGCCAGAGGCCGCGCCGGGAGCCGGGTCGCTTCAGGCTGCGGCCCGCGAGCGAGGCAATGCCGAGCCCCAGCGCGGCGGCATTCAGGATCCCATGGACGAAGCCCGTCTTCTGGGCTGGGTCTTTAACCTCCATCTGAAGGTAGTCGGCGATGCCGAGCATTGCCGTCGGGATGGCAAGGCCCACGCCAGCGACGGCATTCAGATATCCGGCCGTCTCCAACTCCCGCCGGCCGGTGAGCCTGCCGAGCAGTGAGAAGGTGAAGCCGGCGGGGATGAGCGCAGCCGGCATGTCGGTCATGATGGCGTGTAGCGGATGGCCCTTGACCACCGGGTTGACGGTGGGGAGCTTTGCGCGTACTCCCTCCCAGCGCTCGAGGAAGCCGCCGGTCGAACCGTTTTCGGACATAGTCATCGCCTCCGCCACAACTCAACCAGACTGTGTCATGCTGGCGCAAGTTTAGGTGTCATTCTCAGGCGGGTAGAGACTCAACATGCCGATACGTCCTGACCGACTGACCGAGAAATCCCAGGAGGCGATCCAGCAAGCGCAGGCGCTTGCCCAGGAGTCGCAGAACCAGGAGATCCTTCCTGAGCATCTGCTGTTGGCCCTGCTGGAACAGCCCGAAGGCACTGTCGCGCCACTGCTTCAGCGGCTCGGCGCGGATCCGGCCCGGCTGGCAACGGAGCTCAAGACCCAGCTTGAGCGTCTTCCCAAGGTTTACGGCGCCGAGACCTACATTGGCTCGCGCCTGAAGCGGCTTCTCGACGTGGCCTGGACCGAGATGGAGCGTCTCAAGGACGAGTATCTCTCCACCGAGCACCTTCTGCTGGCGATCGCGGACGAGGCCAATACCGACGGGGCCCGGCTGCTCAGTCGCGCCGGGGCAGCCAGGGAGAAGATCCTGCAGGCCCTTGCCCAGGTTCGCGGCTCGACGCGTGTCACCGATGCCACTCCCGAGTCCAAGTTCCAGGTGATCGAAAAGTACACCCGCGACCTCACCACCCTGGCTCGCCAGGGAAAGCTCGACCCCGTAATAGGACGCGAAGAGGAAATTCGACGCGTCATCCAGGTGCTCTCGCGCCGGACCAAGAACAACCCGGTACTGATCGGCGAGGCAGGCGTGGGAAAGACAGCCATTGCCGAGGGCCTGGCGCAGCGGATCGCCCAGGGGGACGTCCCGGAATCGCTCAAGGAAAAGAAGGTCGTCTCGCTTGACCTCGGGGCTCTGATCGCCGGCACCAAGTACCGGGGCGAGTTCGAAGACCGCCTCAAGGCGCTGCTCAAGGAGATCGAGGCGGCTTCCGGGCAGATCATCCTCTTCATCGATGAGCTCCACACCCTGGTTGGAGCGGGGGCGGCCGAGGGTGCGATGGATGCATCGAACCTTTTAAAGCCGGCCCTTGCCCGAGGCGAACTGCGGGCCGTCGGTGCTACGACTCTCGACGAGTACCGCAAGCACATCGAGAAGGACCCGGCCCTGGAACGGCGCTTCGCACCGATTTTCGTCGGCGAGCCCACCGTCGAGGACACCATCTCGATCCTGCGCGGACTCAAGGAGCGCTATGAGGTGCACCACGGCGTCAAGATCACCGACTCGGCGATAGTCGCCGCGGCGGTGCTCTCGCAGCGCTACATCACCGATCGTTTCCTGCCGGACAAGGCGATTGACCTGATCGATGAGGCGGCCTCAAGCCTGCGAATGGAGATCGACAGCCTGCCATCGGAGCTGGATGCCGTCGAACGCCAGATCCGTCAAATCGAGATCGAGCGGCAGGCGCTGAAGAAAGAAGAGGACCGGGCGTCTCGGGCTCGGCTGGCGGCGCTCGAGAAAGAACTTGCCGACCTTCAGGAGAAGAGTCGTGGCATGCGCGCCCACTGGCAACAGGAGAAAGCCCTGATCCAGCAGATTCGAGAGATCAAGGCCAAACAGGAGCAGGTGCGACTTGACGCGGAGCGCGCGGAGCGTATGGCCGATTTCGAACAGGCCGCCCGCCTCAAGTACGGCGAGTCATTAGCGCTTCAGAAAGAACTGGAGGCGAAGAACGCCGAGCTCGTGACACTTCAGAAAACGCAACGCATGCTCAAAGAGGAGGTCGACGAGGAAGATATTGCCCGGATCGTCTCCCGCTGGACCGGCATACCGGTTCAGAAGATGCTGGAGGGCGAGGTCCAAAAACTTCTGCAGATGGAGGAGCGGCTGCACGCCCGAGTCGTCGGGCAGGACGAGGCGGTGACCGCGGTCGCGAATGCGGTGCGGCGCGGCCGAGCCGGTCTCGGCGATCCCAACCGGCCGATTGGATCCTTCATCTTCCTTGGTCCCACCGGCGTCGGCAAGACGGAGCTGGCCCGATCGCTGGCCAACTTCCTCTTCGATGACGACCAGGCAATGATCCGCATCGACATGTCCGAGTACATGGAGAAGCACACGGTCGCGCGCCTGGTCGGGGCTCCTCCCGGCTACGTCGGCTATGAAGAGGGCGGGCAGCTCACCGAGGCGGTGCGGCGCCGTCCGTACAGCGTTGTGCTCTTCGATGAGATCGAGAAGGCGCACCAGGACGTGTTCAACATCCTGCTGCAGATCCTCGAGGATGGCCGGCTGACCGACGGCCAGGGTCGCACCGTCGACTTCAAGAACACGGTGATCATCATGACCTCGAACCTGGGCACCGCCGTGCTGCAGGATCCCGACCTGCCCGAGTCGGAGCAGGAGCGGCTCGTGATGGACGCCGTGCGCGCGCACTTCCGGCCCGAGTTCCTAAACCGGGTAGACGAGATCATCATCTTCAAACCACTGACCAGGGAGCAGATCAAGTCGATCGTCGAGATCCAGCTGGAGCGGCTGCGCAAGCGCCTGGCGGAACGGCGGATCACGCTGAGCCTAACGCCGGCGGCGATGGAATTGATCGCGAAAGAAGGCTACGACCCGACCTACGGCGCTCGGCCCCTCAAGCGCGTCATCCAGCGGCGGCTGCAGGACCCGCTCGCGTTGCAGCTCCTGGAAGGCAAATTCCGCGAGGGCGACGCTCTCGAGGTGGACGTCGAGAATGGCGAGCTGACGGTCACGAAAGCAAGGCAACCGGTCGCGGCGGGAGTCGGCTCGAGCTAACTCCGGCGACAATTCGCTCGGGTAGACTGTCAACCGCAAGCCGACGTAGCTCAGTTGGTAGAGCAGAGCCCTCGTAATGCTCAGGTCAGCGGTTCAAGTCCGCTCGTCGGCTCCATCTCGTCCAGATTCGTGGGTGCAAGGCGGCTTCCCGGGCCGGCGTTATACCGGCGGTGGAGGGGAATATGGGCCGTGCCCACGCAAATGACGAGACTATGGTCTTCGATCTCATCTGCCGCTCTTGCGGCGCATGCGCGCAGCGCGCGTGGGACCCGACCGGTGCGGTCAGCGTCACCTGTTGCGCCTCGTGCGACAGCGCAATGACCGTAATCGGAATCGACTTTCCCCAGGGCCGCGAAGCACCCATACTGAACAGCGTGCTCGAAGTGATCCAGGGAGCCGGTATCGTACCTATCGCGGTCGAACGGCATGCCCGTGGCCAGTTCAGCCAGCAAGCCGCCTGATCGAGCGCAGGTGCGCGTCTTTCAATTTCGCCAGGACTCTGGGTGGCAGGTTAGGGACTGGGCGAGTGAGGGCGTATGGGCCTCCGGGCTCTTGAAAATCGAGGTCACTGCCGATATCAGCTCGCTCCGTTTCGATGCCGGCGCGACCCTTGGAAGGCATCCAACTGGACGGCAGCAAGTGTTTGCCGTCCTCGATGGCGAGGGGTGGGTCAGCGGATCTGACGGCGCGCGGCATTCGATCGTCGCCGGCCAGGCTGCCTTCTGGGATAAAGGCGAGTCCCACGAATCGGGGAGTGCTACCGGTATGAGCGTCATCGTCATCCAGGCCGAGCACCTTGATCCTGACTCTCGGCCGACCTAGAAGGCAGACTTAAGAGCGGCCCTCCACGGGCGTGGTACCGATCTGGGCACGCTGACATTGCCTGCGCCAAGAAAGCCGGCAAGGTCGCTGACCGCTTCCGCCACCCCCTCACCGGCCCCTGACCCGGATTGGTCAGCCTCTGCGTGAATCGCTTTGAGTTCGAGGCGCTTTACTGATCGGTTCATAGCCACGTCGATACGGCCCACCAGCTGGTCGCCGTGCAGTACTGGGAGCACGTAGTAGCCGTAGCGCCGCCGCGCAGCGGGCAAATAAATCTCCAGAGAAAAATCGAAGCCGAAGATCAGCCGCGTTCGGGCGCGATCGCGGATCAGGTTGTCGAAAGGGGAGAGGAGTGAGCTCCGCGGTCGCCATTCGCCGGACTCGAGGCGGTCCAATAACGCAACGTCCTCGGAGTGTATGTACCAGGGACCGGGCATAGGTGTGTCGCGGCCTTCAATGTCGACTGGCACGATGACGCCCTCGCGCTCCAGCCGGGCGAGGATCGAAGACAGACCAGGATACCGGCCGGGGATGAAGTGGGCCTCGATATCCCGCGGGCGCGCGATCCCGAGCGCTCGCAACGAGCGCTGGGCCGCCGTTCTCACCAGGCTCGAAGTTGAGATTCGCTGCCGGGGAGTCCAGTCGGGTAGGCAGCGGGCGGCGAGGTCCCACCATCGATGGCCGCCTTGACGCCTCGCGACCATCACGTCTCCCTTGAGCCATAGGAAGGCGAGCATCCGGTCTACGTTCCTATCGGAGTTCCAGCCGCCCGAGACCCAGTCCCGTGGCGAGTTGTCCTCGAAGGCCGAAGCCGGCTGCGCGCCGAGACGGCGGATCTGGCCCAGCACACGACGCCGAAGCGCCCCGTTCTCGTTCACCCAGCCCTGAACCCGGCGAGACCAGGGCGTCTCGCCGCGGGCGTGGCGCCGCATCAGTTCGCGATGGATCGGGTAGTCCTCCGTCAGCACGATCGAGGCGGCATGGGCCCAATACTCGAATAGACTGCGCTCCTCCCAGAGCAAGCGGTCCAGCTCTGCCTGCTGGTAGTTGCCCAGCCTGCTGAAGAGCACCAGGCGGTGACTTGGAGTGACGGCGCTTACCGGATCCAGCTGGAGGCAACCCAGCTGTCGGATGACGTCCAGCATCGCCGGCCCGCCAGGTTTCGGTCCGCTCAGGCGTTGAGCTGCGACCGCCAGGCGGCGTGCCGAGCTAGAGCTGATCGTTCGCATTACGAAAAGAGCCTAGAATTTTCTTCGGTGCCTGGCTTCTGGTTCTGGCTGATCGTCGCGATCGCTTTTGCGGTCGTCGAGATCGTGACGGTTGCCTTCTTCGCCGTTTTCATCACGATCGGGGCACTTGGCGCGGCCGTGGCGAGTCTTTTGGGTTTCAACCTGCTGGTGCAGGCGATCGTGCTTGGGGTAGTAGGTGTCGTCGGCATAGCCACCGCCCGCCCCTTCCTGGTGCAGCGCCTCCATATCGGCAGCCACCGGCTACTTTCGGGAGCCGACAGCATGATCGGGCACCAGGGCGTACTCTCCGATGCGATCGTTGGAAGCAGCCGTCCGGGGCACCTGCAGATCGCCGGCGAGTCCTGGCCGGCGGTTACCGACGATGCGAGCAGCATTCCCGCGCAAACACCGGTGATCGTCACCGGCCTTCGAGGTAGCACGCTGGTCGTTAGAGTCGCCTCACCGACATCAACACCGACGGTCTGAACAAGGGGTGGAAAAATGAATGCTTCGCTGATCGTCGGTGCTGTGATCGTGCTCTTCGTCTTGGTGCTGGTGGCCCGAACCGTCAATGTGATCCAGCAGGGCTACGTCGGCATCGTCAAGAGGCTCGGCGAATTCCACTCCGTCCGCCAGCCCGGCGTCACTTTTCTCGTCCCTCTTATCGATGCGATGTCTACGGTGGATATCCGGGAGACGCCTCGTACCGGTGATAAGCAGGAGGTCATCACCCGCGACAACGTGACTGTAAGTGTGAACGCCACGATTTTCAGTCAGGTAGTCGACCCGAAGCTGGCCCTCTTCAGCGTTAGCAACTACTTCATTGCCATCGACCAACTCTCACGTACGACCTTGCGCGCCATCTTCGGTGGCATGAGCCTCGACGACGCGCTCAGTCAGCGCGAGCGGATCAACGCCCAGCTGCAAGCACAGATGGAGTCGGTCACCGACAAGTGGGGAATCAGGATTAACCGGATCGAGATCGTCGACATCACGCCGCCGCAGATGATCCTCAATGCGCTCGCACTACAGAAGCAGGCGGACCAGGAAAAGCGCGCCTTCATTCTCAAGTCGGAAGGCCAGCAGCAGTCACAGATCAACATCGCGGATGGCCAGAAGCAGGCGCAGATCAAGACCGCCGAAGGCGACAAGCAGTCGGCGATTCTTCGGGCCGAAGGGCTCCGGCAGGCGACCATCCTGGAGGCCGAGGGACGCGCCCAGGCCGTGGCGACGGTCTATAAGGCGATCAAGGATGCTGCCCCGGATCCGACTCTTGTTTCGATCCTCCAGCTCGACACACTGTCGAAGTTCGCGGAGAGCGAGAACACAAAGATCGTGGTACCGGTCGAAACGGCAGGCCTGCTGGGCGCGGCCCAGGTGCTTCGTGGTGTCCTCGACGCGGCGCCCTCGGGCGGGAAGTCATAGCTGAAGCCCCGCTTGAGGTAGTCATCGAGCGGCTCAAGCCCGCGGACTACGGTTCGGTGCGTCCCTTCTTGCGTGAGTTGATGCTCGAGGAGCAGCGCCATTACGAGCATCCGCAACTCACAGCGGAGCAGATCGACAATGATGTCGCCAGGGCGCCCTCAGCAGCGTTCAGTGGTGAGAATGTGATCCTGGTCGCCCGTGTCGGGGCCCGGCTGGCAGGCCTCTGCTGGTGTGTCCTGTTCGACCCGGGAACAGGGCTGGAGGGCGAGGTTGCCGAGGTCTACGTCGATCCCTCGCACCGTTCGCGGGGAGTGGGCGCCCGGCTGCTGCGGGAGGCGGTGAACCTTTTTCGTGAGCGGAACGTGACCTTCGCCTGCGTCTGGACGAGGGAGAGTAACCCGCAGGCTATCCGGGTCTACGAAGAGGCCGGTTTTCGCCGCACGGAACAGCTGGTCCTGACCTGGCTTCCTCTGCCTGGACGGTGAATACGGGGGATAGAATGATCTCCCTTCATGGCTACCGAACCCGAATTCGTCCCAGCCCAGCCTGAACCGGCGCCGCCGCCAAGCGTTCCGAAACCGCCGCCGGCGCGACTTCGGGGCGGCCTCGGCATCATCGGGATCGTTCTGGTCAGCGCACTGGTCGGAGCCATCGCCGGCTCCGCAGCCACCATTGGAGTGGCCGGTCGGCTGGTGAAGACCAGCAGCACGGGGAGCGTCCTCACGCCTCTGGCGCCTGTCACCAACAACCTGACAGAAGAATCGGCGGTGATCAACGTCGCCGACCAGGCGGGGAAGGCGGTGGTTGAAATCAAGACCACCATCTCCTCACCCGACATCTTCGTGCAACGGGAGCAGAAGGGGATCGGCTCCGGCTTCATCGTCAGAGCCGACGGATATATCGTCACCAACAATCACGTCGTCGAGAATGCCAAGCAGCTGCAGGTGATCCTCCGCGACAAGGGAAAGAAATATGACGCGCGCGTGGTAGGTACCAGCCCGGCGGACGATATCGCCGTGATCAAAATCGACGCCCAGGACCTCCCGACGCTGGCGTTCGGCGATTCCCATACGATCAAGGTTGGTCAGCTCGCGATCGCAATCGGAAGTCCGCTGGGCCAGTCCAACAGCGTGACCAAGGGCGTTATCAGCGCCCTCCACCGCTCCCTGCAGGTCCCGGACCCTGCCAACCCGGGGGCCACCGAGGACATCCTGAATGCGATCCAAACGGATGCCTCCATCAATCCTGGCAATAGCGGCGGTCCGCTCCTCAACTCCGCCGGGCAGGTCGTGGGCGTGAACTTCGCGATCGAGCAGGCGCAGTCGGGGCCCGGCCTGGGGTTTGCGCTCGATGGCGATGCTGCCCGGGACATAGCGAACCAGCTGATTCAGACCGGCCACGTCAACCAGCCCTTCCTTGGCGTCAGCTACCAGCAGTTGGACGAGACCGCCGCCGCTGCCAACGCGCTGGTGGTGGGCGCTCTCGTCACCGATGTCCAGGCAGGCGCGCCCGCAGGAAAGGGGGGAGTTCGCGTTCGTGACGTCATAGTCAAGCTGAATGACCAGGCGATCGACGATGACCACCCGCTCAAAGACGTACTTCGGCAGTACGCGCCCGGAACCAAGGTTTCGCTGACGGTGTACCGGGGCGGTCATACCCAGGGGCTGCAGGTCACGCTCGGACAGCACCCCTGAGCCAGGCGTCCGTACCCTCAACCCCCGCGGCGATCATCGACCAGGCGGTGCGTCGCTCCGTCGTATCGCTCTCCGGCTGGCCTGACCCGCCGCCTGCGATCTCGGCCGTGATCGTCGAACGGGCTCAGAACCCCTCACACGGCGACTACTCCGTGACGCTCCCGCTCAAATTGGCAAAGACCCTGCGGCGCCCGCCGCTGAAGATCGCGACCGAGCTGGCGGGCGCGATTGCCCTCCCCGCCGGTTTCGCCCGCATCGAGGTTGCCCCTCCCGGCTTCATCAACATTCGCCTCGAGGCGTCCTGGTTGCAGGCGCAGCTCGATTCAGTCGTATCAGCCGGTGACGCCTGGGGAAGAAATGATCTCGGCCGGGGCCGGTCCGTGCAGGTCGAGTTCGTGAGCGCGAATCCCACCGGACCGCTGCTCTTCAGTCATGCGCGCGGGGCGGTCGTGGGCGATGTGGCAGCGCGAATTCTCGAGGCATCCGGGTACGCCGTGCAGCGCGAGTACTACATCAACGACAAGGGCAAACAGATGAGGCTGTTCGGAGACTCCATCAAGGCCCGAATACTGGGTGAGCCGGCTCCGGAAGGCGGATATTCGGGCGACTACCTGTCGGACATTGCGGAGCTGGCCAGGTCGAGGGGCGAAATGGACGCCGAAAGGCTTTCATCGTTGGGCGCCGAGTGGGTGCAGGAACGAATCTGGGAGGATCTCGGGCGGCTCGGGATTCGCCACGACCGCGTCTTCCTCGAGACGAGCCTCTATACAGGCCTGGACCGGGAGACGATGGTGAGGCTGAGGGCGCTCGACCGCATCGTCGAAAAAGATGGAGCCATCTGGTTCCGGACCGGCAGCGAGAAGGATGAAGTGCTGATCCGGCGAGACGGCTATCCAACCTACTTCGCGTCCGACATCTTCTATCACCTCGAAAAATTCGAGGGGCGTGGCTTCGAGCGTGTGATCGACGTCTGGGGCGCTGACCACCAGGGCCAAGTCGGCAGGCTAAAGGACGCACTTGCCACTCTCGGCATCGATCCGGCGCGTCTGATCGTCCTCATGATCCAGTTGGTATCGGTCAAGCGCGGGGGCGAAGCTGTTCGGATGTCAAAACGCGCCGGCGTCGGCGTCTCGCTCAAGGAGATGCTGGACGAGGTTGGGCCCGACGCGCTCCGCTATTTCTTCCTGCTCCGATCAGCGGACGCCCAGATGGAGTTCGATGTCGACCTGGCAAAGCGCCAGTCGAGCGACAATCCCGTTTACTACGCCCAATATGCCCACGCACGCCTGGCGAACGTACTTGCACTGGGCGCGGCCGCAACGGCTGCGCCTGCGCTGGAGCGGCTCGATTCGGAGTGGGAGCTGGATTTGATCCGCATCATGCTGCGCTGGCCCGACGCGGTTAGCGAAGCAGCAGAGGCGATCGAGCCCCATCGACTTGCGTTCTATACGGACGAGCTCGCGGCGAGTGTCCACCGCTTCTACAAAAATTGCCGTGTGGTTACCGAAGACGAAGCGCTGACCGCGGCCCGCCTGCAATTGACACGGGCGGCTCGGCTCACGCTCGCCAACGCGCTTGGCTTGATGGGCGTCTCGGCTCCGGCTCGGATGTGAGACACGCAGCTAGAATCAGCCGGTGGAAATCACCTATTTCGGCCTCAATTCCGTCCGGCTTCGCGGTCGAGAGGCCGCCCTGCTGATCGATCCGTATGATCCCAAGTTGGGCTTGTCGCCGGTCCGTCTCAATGTCCAGGTGGTTGCGCTGAGCCACGAGGATCCGACGCACTTCAGCATGCAGGGGCTTGGAAACGAGTACCACCTGGTAACGGGAGCAGGGGAGTTTGAAATCCAGGGGATTGCTCTGCACGGCATTCAGACTTACCACGACCGAAAGAAGGGCGCGGAGCGGGGCAAGAACACCGTCTATGTGGTTGAAATCGATGACCTGCGCGTTTGTCACCTCGGCCACCTCGGCCATGTGCTTGACGAGGGCCAGCTCGATGCCATCGGCAGCAAGGTCGACGTCCTGCTGGTCCCAGTTGGCGACGGGAGTCACATCAATGCCACCGAGGCAACGGAGATCGTCAACCAGGTCGAACCCAAGCTGGTGGTGCCGATCTCCTACAAATTGCCGGGATTGACGCTGCTGGCCCAGAACCTCGACGGTGTCGAGAAGTTTGCCAAGGAGATGGGCGCAACCGATCTCACCCCCCAGCCCAAGTTGCAGCTGACTTCCAGCCCTGCCAGCGAGGAGCCCAAGCTGGTCATTCTCGAGGCTCGTGGGGCTGCCGCAACCGCGGCCGTCGATTGATTACCTGGGAATCGACTAGCCGGTAGCCCGGCGGGGCTGGTCGGCGCGGGCATCAGCCTGCGCAGACATCCGGGCGCGCTCCAGTCGCACTGCACTGTCGATCAGTCCGAGGTGGCTGTACGCCTGGGGGAAATTTCCCCGAGGCGCCCCGCTGTCCGGATCGGCGCCTTCGGCCAGCAGCCCAAGTGGTGAGGAAAGCGCCACGAGTAGCTCCAACTGGCGCTCCGCCGCGTCGAGGCGATCCAGTCCGATCAGGCCATCGACGTACCAGAAGCTGCAGAGGAGAAAGGCCGCGCTCAGGTAGCCCTGGTCATCGCGGCAGTCGTAGCGACGGACGTAGGCTCCGCTGACCAGGCGCTGGCTGAGGGTCTCGATCGTGGCCCGCATCCTCGGATCGGTTGCGGGGAGAAATCCGAGCACCGGCATCTGGAGGACGGCGGCGTCCAGGCATTCGTCGTCGTAGGCCTGGGTGAAGGCTCCGATCTTCGGGTTCCAGGCACGCGTTTCGATCTCGCTGCGAAGGTCATTCGCGGCCCGCTCCCAGGCCTCGAGGTGGCCGGTGTTTCCGGTGCCCCGCGCCAGGGTTATCGCGCGATCCAGGGCGACCCAACACCAGAGCTTGGAGTGAGTGTGGTGTTTGCGCTCCCCCTGGAACTCCCAAATGCCATTGTCGGGCTCGCGGCTCAGCTCCCAGATTCCGTCCGCAAAGCGCTCGATGACATGCCAGAGCTTGGCGGAGATGAAGCCTCCCTTGCGCTGGTAGACCGCCATACAGTCGATTACAGCGCCGAAGACGTCGAGCTGTCGCTGTCCAGCCGCGCGGTTGCCGATCCGCACCGGGCGGGCCCCGTCGTAGCCGGCAAGGTGCTCCATGTACTGTTCTGGCAGATGTGGGTCGCCATCCACCCGGTAGACGATCTGCATGGCGAAGTCATGGTCGTAGGCGCGGTCGCGGATCCAGTTGATGAAGTCCGCCGCCTCCTGGGAAAAGCCGGCGCGGAAGAGGGCCGCGATGCCGTAGGACGCGTCCCGCAGCCAGCAGAATCGGTAGTCCCAGTTGCGGTCGCCGCCTGCGTCCTCGGGAAGCGACGTCGTCGGCGCGGCCGTCAGCGCGCCGGTGGGAGCGTAGGTCAGTAATTTGATCACCAGGGCGGAACGTCGAACCGCCTCCTGGAAAGGGCCCGTGTAGAGGCACTGGTCCAACCAGCGGACCCAGAATTCGCGAGTCCGTTCGGCCAGCTCGGTTGCGTCGCTGCTGCTCGGAAACTTGCGGCCAAGGGCGAAGTAGCGCTCCCCAAATCCCAGGGTGAACCAGACCTGTTTGCCGGGCTGCAGTGTGAATCGATAGACGAACCGAGGTCTGCCCTCCACCTCCTCGATGGTCCCCTCCATCGGGATGGTGGAGGAGAGGATAACTTCCTGCGAGCCGCCCGACGCCAGAACGATGCCCTCTCGCTCCGCGAACGCCGTGCGCGCCCGGCCGTATCCAGGCGCAGGGTCGAGGACAACCTCGACCTCGACCGGGCCTCCCCGGACCTCGAGACCGCGGCAGATGCGCCGCAAGGAGATCAGCCGCTCGCCTTCGGAGAAACAGGGCATGAAGTCCGTAACCACAAGCGTCCCGTCAGCCCGATGAAAGGTAGTCGTCAGCAGGTTGGTATCGCGGACGTAGGCCTGTTCTCCTGCCGGAACAGGGTTTACCGGGCCGATGCGAAAGGTTCCGCCGCGCTGGCGGTCGAGTATCCCGGCGAAAATCGAGGGGGAATCGAACCGCGGGTAGCAAAACCAGTCGATGGCGCCGCCCTGCGAGACGAGCGCGGCGGTTTCGCAATTGCCGATCAGCCCGTAGGGATACATGCTGAGACCTTACGAAATTGGAACGCAGCTCGCACGGCGAAGCCGACGCAGTAGAATAGTGCTCCGGTGCCGAAGTACGTCTTCGTGACCGGCGGTGTGGTTTCCTCGATTGGCAAGGGAATCACGGCAGCGTCAATCGGGACCATCTTGAAGGCCCGGGGCCTCAACGTCTCCCTCCAGAAGCTGGATCCCTACATCAACATCGACCCGGGCACGATGTCCCCCTACCAGCACGGCGAGGTCTTCGTCACCGACGACGGTGCCGAGACGGACCTCGACCTTGGCCATTACGAACGGTTCATAGATGCCAACCTGAGCAAGGCGAGCAACGTGACGACCGGCAAGATCTACGCCGAGGTGATCGCCAAGGAGCGCCGCGGCGACTACCTGGGGGGAACGGTCCAGGTGATCCCGCACGTGACCAATGAGATCAAGGAACGGATTACCCGGGTCACCTGGGAAGACAACCCCGATGTGGTCATCGTGGAGGTGGGAGGAACCGTTGGCGACATCGAGTCGCTTCCCTTCCTGGAGGCGATCAGGCAGTTGAAGAACAACCTTGGACGCAAGAATGTCTTTTACCTCCACGTCACCCTCGTCCCCTTCGTCGAGGCCTCGGAAGAATTCAAGAGCAAGCCGACCCAGCACAGCGTGGCCGCCCTGCGCAGCATCGGTATTCAGCCGGACGCGATCGTCTGCCGGTCTGAGCGGCCGGTGAGCATCGCGCTCAAGGAGAAGATCGCCCTCTTCTGCGATGTGGATCGGCGGGCTGTGATTTCGGTTCCCGACGCCGCGTCCATCTATGAGGTTCCGCTTGTTCTCGAAGATGCCGGGTTGGGCAGCGTCATCGTGGAAGCGCTCGACATGCAGGCCTCGGGGCCGAACCTGACCGACTGGAAGGAACTGGTACACCGCATCCAGCATCCGGTGGCATCTGTCCGCATCGGCGTGGTTGGCAAGTATCTCCCCGCACCCGATGCATACATCAGTGTTACCGAGGCGCTTCGCCACGCCGGGGTTCATCACAACCTGCGCGTCGACATCAAGTGGATTGCTTCGGAGACCCTCGAAGCGGGTGACCTTCGGGCGCTCGAAGATGTGGCCGGGGTAGTCGTCCCCGGTGGTTTCGGACACCGAGGGATCGAGGGCAAGATTGCCGCGGCCCATTTCGCGCGGACGCAGCTGGTCCCTTATCTGGGGCTGTGCCTCGGGATGCAGTGCGCCGTTATCGACTTCGCCCGCGACGTGCTCGAAGCGCCAGATGCTAATAGCACCGAGTTCAACGCCTTCACCGGCCACCCGGTGATCGACTTGCTGCCCGAGCAGCGTGACGTCGCCGACAAGGGTGGCACCATGCGGCTGGGTCTCTACCCCTGCAAGCTTCAGCCGGACACGCTGGCAGCCCGCGCCTACGGCGAACCGGTTGTTTACGAGCGTCACCGACATCGTTTCGAGTTCAACAACGTTTATCGCGAGCCGATGTGGGAAGCCGGCATGATTTTTTCCGGGACATCTCCCAATGACCGCCTGATCGAAGTCATCGAGCTGCGCGACCATCCCTGGTTTGTCGCCTCGCAGTTTCACCCGGAGTTCCGTTCCCGGCCCAATCGGCCTCATCCTCTGTTTCGCGACTTCGTCAGGGCCGCCGCCACCCGCGCCGGATTGCCCCTGGCGCCGGCGGAGAAAGCTGGTGAGCCCGCTACCGGTACTTCGGACAGCGTTCAGGTCCGTGAGGGCTGACCTCCCGGCGTCATCCCCGACCGGGCTGGCGGGATCACGCGGAGCTCAGCCCAACCTGGGATTGGAGCTGGTACGTGCCACCGAGGCGGCGGCACTGTCGGCCGGACGTTGGATGGGAAACCTGGATCGCGACGGCATCAAGGGAACGGCGGTTGCCGCGATGCGCGAGGCGCTCCAGGGCGTCCACATGCGCGGCACTGTCGTCATCGGTGAGGAGGGTCAAGGGCCGCTCTCCGTCGGGGAGCTGGTGGGAGACGGCTCAGGCGAAGCTTGCGATGTTGCTCTAAAACCGATTGACGGCTCGACCCTGGTTGCAAGGGGTCTGCCCAATGCAGTCTCGGTAATCGCAACCGCACCTCCTGGTTCGATGGTGCGAGCCCCAGTAGGCATGTACGCGGAGAAGATCGCGGTCGGGCCGGACGCAAGAGGCTCGGTCGATGTCACCGACTCCGTCGAGAACAACCTCCAGCGGGTAGCGTTCGCAAAGAAGGTCCAGGTTTCAGATCTCACGGTGGTGATGCTGGACCGGCCGCGGCATCAATCGCTGGGCGAGCAGGTTCGGCAGGTGGGGGCGCGAATTGCGATGCTCAGCGACGGTGACATCGCCGCCGCGGTGATGGCGACCCTGGAAGGAACCGGGATGGACGTCATGCTCGGCGTGGGCGGGTTGCCAGAGGCAATCCTGGCCGCCTGCGCGCTCAAGTGCCTCGGCGGAGACTTACAGTGCCGGCTCTGGCTGCGCAGCAGGGACGACGAAGACCGTGCCCAGGCGGCGGGCTTCGACGATCCCCGCCGGATCTACGGCGTCGACGACCTGGTAAAGAGCGACGACGTGGCCTTTGCGGCCACGGGTGTCACTGATGGTGAATTCCTGCACGGTGTCATCTACCACCATGTCTGGGCGGAGACCGAGTCGATGGTCTTTCGCAGCAAGACAGGAACGGTACGGCATCTCACCACCAAGCACCATGTTGCCCTGCGTTCGCCCGAGGGAGGCCAACGCAAGGTTCGCTAGCTCAGGCCTGCACAATATGTGCAATTGGAACCTGATCGTTTGACGCTGCGCCGCCGGGCACAGTAGACTGACCGGCGTTTTG
>DASWQQ010000321.1:0-2514 GCA_036403615.1 Candidatus Dormiibacterota bacterium
ACGCCGATGTAGTGGACCTCGTAGTCGCCGTCGCTGAGCTTCACAACACGGTCGACGACGCCCCCGGAGTAGGCGGCCAGCGCGGCTTTCGTCGCGCTATTCGCTGTCGTTCCGCTGACGATGGTCCCCGACCCCTGGCTGTAGTTCGGCGGGATCTGACCAACCTGTTTTGAAGCAGTCGGTGCCCCGCGCTGGAACGGGACGACACCGGCCGCCGAGGAGGCCGCAGAACTGTAGTTGCCCGTCGGTTGCACCGTGACCTCTGTGGCCGTGATGGTCGTTCCGTTGGTCGTCCCAAGTACGAGGACGAGTTCGCCGGGTGTAATGGCTTTCGCCGATGTCGAGCCCGTCGCCTTTTGGTATGCCGTAGAGGACGTCTCGTTGACGGTCACCGGCTGACCCGCTGATGTCGACATGATGAAGCCGGACGCGAACAGGCTGCCGACCGTGCCGGCTGCTCCCCCTGACGCTGGTCCAGACCGAGCGTTGGATCCCCCGCCGCCGGCTCCCGGCTGAGTTGCGGTCGGGCTCGGAGAGCTGGAACTTGAGGAGGACGCAGCTGCTGGTCCACCGCTGCTACCACAGGCCGCCAGGATTGCGGTTGCTGCAAGCATGAGGGAGGAAATTTTTATTGACAGTGACGTTCGTCTCGACATTTTGTTCAGGTCCTTTCGTCGTGGTTAGTGACCTAATCATCGGCCCGCCAAGCTTGCGGTATCGTGACGTGGTTCTAAAAAAATCCTAAGAGTTTGAGATCAAGACCTGAGCCATCAAGCCGGCGGCTCGAGACCCTGCCGGATTAGACTGGCCCGGCTCGAAACTCGTGACCTACCGTGGACGCCGACGCAGTTCGTTTCGGCCGTTTTGCCAAGTCGCCCAGCTCGGTGGGCGGTTCTGGATGGCGACCCCGAGCGGATTCGAACCGCCGATCTCCTCCGTGACAGGGAGGCATGTTGGACCGCTACACCACGGGGCCGCGGAATTTCCAAGTATATAAGGACGCGGCGGGCCGCCGCCCTCAGTGTGTGGGATCAGGCCCGGGCTGCTTGCCTACCGGTCACGAATCGCTCGAAGACGTCGGCGACACCAGCCTGGTTGACGGTGCCCGTCACGTGCCGGGCGATCGCCTTTACCTCGGGCGGAGCGTCGCCCATGGCGACGCCGAACCCGGCCCAGCTGATCATCTCCTCGTCATTCTTGTTGTCGCCGATGGCGCAGACATCGGCCTGGGCGACGCCGAGCCGGTCCGCAACAAGGGCAAGGGCTCGCGCCTTGGACACCTCGGGATTGATCACCTCGACGAACCAGGCAAGGGAGCGAGTGACCCTGGCGATCGGACCCATCCACTCGGTCAGCTCCGCTATCCGTTCGGGAACGCTTTCCTTGTCCAGGTCGACAAGAACCATCTTGGTCGAGTCCTGCCTCACCCACGATGAGAGCCGTCCGACGGTTTCGTAGGGCACGCCCGAGATCCGTTCATAGAGGTCCGCCTCTGGCCGGGGTCGTTCCGTGTAGACCTTCTCGTCGACATAGGCATTGACGTGCCAGTCGCGTGGCTCGGTAAAGCTCAGCACCCTCTGCTGCATCTCCACCGTCAGCTCGCATTTATAAAGAATCTCTTCGCTGCTGATTTCGCGAATGACCGCTCCCTGGTAGTTGATGATCGGTCCCGTCAGGCCCAGCGTCTTTGCATAGGGCATCGACGAGCGGAACATGCGACCGGTCGCGATCACGACGTGCACCCCGGCTGCCGTGGCCGCTTTGACCGCCCCCAGGTCGCGGTCGTGGATCGTAAGCGCGTCGTTGACGAGCGTGCCATCCAGATCGATGGCCACCAGCCGGATCGGCACTCAGGCCCGAGTCTTCAGGACTTCCGGGTTGACCAGGTTCGGCGGCCGCTGGCCATCCACAGCCGCGATCAGGTTTTTGGCAGCCGTCTCCGACATCGCTGCGCGGGCCGTATCGGTCGCGCTCCCCAGGTGGGGGAGCAGAACGGCGTTCCAGCAGTCGGTCAATCCGGGCTCGGTTTTCGGTTCGTGCTCGTAAACGTCGAGGCCCGCCCCCTTGATCCATCCCTCATTGAGAGCGCGCACCAGCGCCTTCTCATCGACGATGGGTCCGCGTGCCGCATTGATGAGGTAGTGATCCTTGCCCATCAGTTTTAGCTCTCGCTCGCTGATCAGGTGGCGGGTTTGATCGTTGAGGTCGGCATGGATGGTGACGAAGTCGGCTTTCCGAAGCAGTTCGTCGAGGGGCACGTACTGCGCCCTGAACTCGCTCTCCACTTCAGGGCTGGCGCGACGGGCATCGCTGTAGAGGATCGACATGCCAAATCCGAGGCCGCGTCGGGCAACCGCCTGGCCGATGCGGCCGAAACCGATCACGCCCAGCACCCGGCCGTAGACGTCGGTGCCCAGCAGCAGGTCGGCCTTCCAGCCGGTGAATTTACCCTCCCGAAGGAACCTGTCCGACTCCACCACTCGCCGCGCAACGCCCAGCAGCAGCGCCCAGGCA
>DASWQQ010000322.1:0-4055 GCA_036403615.1 Candidatus Dormiibacterota bacterium
CTTATCAGCTCGCCGGCACGAATCCCAGTGTCCGCAAGTAGCCGCACGATCACCTTGTCGCGTTCATTCCGCGCCACGTCCTCCATTCGCTCGACTTGCTCCCGTGAAAGGACGTCTAGCACGCGCCGCGGCAGCTTGGGAGGCTGCGCTCGCACGTCGCCAATGGCGCCCTCTCTCCGGCACCAGCCGAGAAACAGGTTGATGTTTCGGACGTAGGTGTCGACAGTGAATCGGGAGAGCTTCCCTCTGCGGCCACCGGTCTCGAGGAGCTCTGAGGTGAGGCGATTCAACACTCGATTGTCCAGCTGGACCGGCTCAGCGATGTCGCGGGCCCGGCACCACGGGAGGAGGACGTGGTGCAGCGGGTATCCATAAGCGAGCTTGATCGTCTTGGGAGAGAGCCCTCGCGCACGACAGTCTGCCAGGTAGTCGTCGACCAAACGAGACAGCGACGATGTGACCAATGTCGCTGCGTTATATCACTTTCGTATGACATGGAGGGTACATGTAGACAGAGCGAAGGTTGTACAGAAATCGCTGTAGCTGAGTTGGAGGGAGGGGTTGGTGGGCGGCGACGGGATCGAACCGCCGACCTCTAGCATGTCAAGCAAGCGCTGCTAATCTCCCGCTCTGGCCCACCGCACTGAACTCCTTTGTAGCGACCTTGTACCAACCTCGCTGCTAATAAGCACTAGCATATGCAAGTATAGGTTAGGCGTAGCCAAACCGTAGAGGGCGTGGAGCCGGACACGAGGCACCTGCCCACCGGAGAGGCTAGGCTGGTCGAACTGACTTGGGAGAAGCGACCAGCCGATTATGAGTCGATTGGGCGCTTGCGCTGTGGCCTCAACCATGCGATCTCGCCAACCGGGGTGGGTTGACTTGCTGAGAGTGCCTTTGGCTGGCCCGGTATCGGCCCTGTGGCAAGCCGGACCTGCGGTCGCTCGAGCTCGGACGGCCGTCTGTCCAGCGGGACCGTTCACAGACGCGTGCAACGGGTTCAGGCCCGGCAGCCGGCATCTGTGCTCAGTGCCCGGCCGGGACGGAATCGATCTCATCTCGGATCTGAGCGAGCCGGGCCAGGTTCGGTTGGATTGCGGGGAACAGTGGCTTGTAGACATCGTTGAACAGCGTGTCGTAGAGCGCGGCGGCCCGGTCGTCAGGCTCAAACTGCTCGGCCACATCGGTCATCGCCGCGGCGGCGTCTTCCACTGAGCCATACCAGCCGACTCCGTAAGCGGCGAGGATCCCAGCGCCCAGGTTGGTCGCCTCCACGGTCTGGGCCCTGGTCACGGTCTTGCCGAGCACGTCGGCCATGATCTGGCACCAGAGGTCGCTGTTGGAGCCGCCGCCCAGGATCACGTACTCATCTATGGGCTGGCCGGTCGCGGTCTCGATGCCGTTCATCGCCTGGCGGAATTCGAAGCTGATCCCTTCCTCGATGGCCCGGAACAGGTGCTCCCTGGTGTGCCCGGCGTGCCAGCCGACGATGATCCCTGTTGCCGACCCGTCCCAATGGGGACTCATCACTCCGTTGAAGTACGGCACCAGCATCAGGCCCCCGGCGCCCACGCCAACTTCGCGCGCCGCTGCCTCGTACCGGTCGAAGTCGGCTTTGGTCTCCAACGTGTCGCCGAAGTTGCGCATGAACCATGTCATGGTCGCCATGCCGCCTCGCAGGCACTCCTCGAGCAGGAACGTGCCGGGAGCGCCCGCGTACATCGTCCGGCATGACGGATCGGCGATGTACCTGTGGCTGATCGGGCCGCCGGTCACGGCCGTCCCCAGATTCAGTGACGCGCGGTCGAGCGAGGTCACGCCGGCGCCGAGGCACGCGCCCTGGCCGTCCCCGAGTCCGGCCACGACCGGCGTTCCCCGGGGCAGGCCGGTCATCTGCGCGGCCTCGGCGCTGACCTCGCCGATGATCGTGCCCGGCTTGGCCGTTGTGCAGAACTGATCCGGGCGCAAACCGATTCCGGTGATCAGGTCCTCTGCCCACGCGTCGTCCCTGACCTCGGTCAATCCGAAGGAGTCGGCAGAGGCCAGACTGGTCGTCCATTCGCCCGTCAGCCTCTGCACCAGGAAGCCATGCACATCGATGAACTTGTACGCGCGCTCGGCGACCTGCGGCTCGTTCTGGACGAGCCACAAGAGCTTGGGAAACGCCTGCGTCAGTGACGGTCCGCGTCCAGTGCGTCGATGCAGCTCCTCGTGGCCGAAGCGTTGGCCCAGCTCGTCCAGCTGCTTCTGCGCACGCCCGTCGTCCCACAAGATGGCATTGCGCAGCGAGTGATTGTTCTCGTCCACCGGAGCGTAGGACTCACGCTGATGCGTGATGCAGAGACCCACGATGCGATCCGACGTGATGCTCTTCGTCAGTCTCGCGAGGGCCTCCGCCGTCGCCTCCCACCAGGCTTCAGCCGCCTGTTCGCTGTAGAGCGGGAGCGGACGAATTTCCGGCAGTGAGGCCCTGCCCTCCCCGAGCGCCTTTCCGTGCCGATTCCAGGCGATCACCTTGCTCGCAGTCGTGCTGCAATCCACTCCAAGCACCAGATCGCTCATCAGCCTCTCCTCACAGGACCGGGAGCGGCTGGTCTGGTTGAGCGAGCAAGGCTAGCGCGCCTGTTGGGGCGCACCTTCAGCGGCCGCGCCGCTTAGTGGCTCTCCACCGAAAAAGCTGGACCACGGTACTTCGAGATGCTGGTCATGTCCAATGACGTCGTAGAGGGCACGCATCAAGGGAAAGTCTGACGGTGCGATGACTCCTCGCTCTGTCAGCTTGGGGAGAGCGCCACCGATCACCCGGATGGCCGCCGCGCCTTCAAGTGTGACGTCGCGCCCCAGTCGCTCATGAGCTTCCGAGTAAGTGAGCCCGGTCCCGATCAGGCGCCCAACACGGACGTTGCGCCCACCCGCGGCGGTGACGTACATATCACCCACCCCGGGCAGGCCGTAGGCAGTCTCGATTCGGCCGCCCAGGAGTCGCAACATATGGCCGATCTCGGTCGACCCCTGGGCAAACAGTACCGCCTCATAGTTGTGGGCTCTGTAGCGACTGTTCGCCTCGCCCTGCGCCTCCAGGACACCTTCAGCGAATCCGACACTTAGCGCGTAGCAGTTCTTCATCGCGGCACAGATTTCGCATCCGACAAAGTCTGTGGAGGTCCAGACGTGGTAGTGGTTCGTGCGGAAAGTCGCTGATAGCTGGTCGAGCGCACTCTGTTCCTTGCCGGAGAAGACCACGCACGTGTGACGGCGAACCGCCACCTCCCCCGCAATCGAGGGCCCGACGATCGCCGACCAGGTAACTCGGGACCTCAGATCGTCCGGTACCTGTTCCATCAGGACCTCAGGCAAGATGCGGAGATCCCCCTGGTCATTGGCATCCATCCCCTTGGTAACAGCGAGTACGTGCATGCCGGGTTGCAGCAGGCGGGGAAGCTGCTGACTGGCCCAGTGCACGCCGAAGGAATTGACTCCGGACATGGCGATCTCGGCTCCCCGAAACGCCTCCTCTGCGTCTTCCAATTGATAAGGGCGGACAGATGGGGACAGCTTGACATCGAGGTTTGGGTGGACCCCAGTCTTCTTGATGCTGTCGATGATGTCTCGGTCGAGATGGGTGCCTACCAGACGCACCTCGTGGCCGTTGTCGGTTAAGGGGACGGTCAGCGCTGAAGCCATGATTCCTGAACCGAGAATCGCTATCGTCGCCATTAGAGTGGTCCTCCTTGATCAACAAGCGGCTGGCCGTGTGCTTGGCCACGCGACCGAGTGCTTGAGAAGGCTGCCTTGGCCAGGATCAGCGGCCACCGAACTGTCACCTCCGCACCCGGCTCGAATCACCGTCCGCATGGATCTTTCCTTATGGCTCCCTCCCATCCCTGGCGATCATGCTACGGCGACACCGAGTGACGGAGCTGCCGGCATCGACGGATCAGCGCGTTGGTGGAGGAGTCGTGCTCCAGCTTCGGCTCGGTGGGGGCCTCCAGCTCGGGGATGATCTTGGTGGCGAGCACCTTTCCCAGCTCCACGCCCCACTGATCGAAGGAGTT
>DASWQQ010000323.1:0-2418 GCA_036403615.1 Candidatus Dormiibacterota bacterium
CTCACCGTCGATCTCGAGGTGGGTGAAGGGAAGACGTGCGAAGTCGGTCTGAGTCAGCGTCCGGTCACTCCGGAAGCTGACTCGCTTACCGGCCACCTGCGATTTGATCTGGGCCGGGGTCGCGTCCGCGATGATCACGCCGTGATCGATCACGACGATCCGCTCCGCAAGCTCATCTGCCTCCTCTAGGTAATGCGTCGTCAGCAGGATAGTCTTGCCTTTGCGAAAGAACTCCCGAATGCTCGCCAGGAAGGCGCGGCGCGCTCCGACGTCCATGCCGACGGTGGGCTCATCGAGAAATATCACTTCGGGGTCGCCGCAGATGGCGAGCGCGTAGTAGAGGCGCTGTTTCTGGCCGCCGGAGAGCTGTTCCATCTTGCGGTCAGCCTGTTCTCCCAGCCCGGCAAGCCCGAGCGCCCGCTCGAGCGGAAGCGGATGAGGATAGTAGGAGCGAAACAGGTCCACGATTTCGCGGACTTTAAGGACGTCGTTGATTCCAGACTCCTGCAACATGACCCCGCACCGGCTCCGTGCACGCCGGTCAGTCGGGTCCATTCCAAAGAGCCGGGCCTGGCCGCTCGTAACTCGGCGCAGACCGAGCATCAGGCTGATGGCGGTCGTCTTTCCGGCGCCGTTCGGGCCGAGGATTGCGACCATCTCGCCTTCGGGGATGGAGAGGTCAATGGCTTTGAGTGCCTCAACGGATCCATAGCGCTTGCTGGCCTGAACGAGCTCGACCACAGCCTGGGGCACGTCGATCATCGTAGTCTGGCATGGCGATGAAGGATGTCCCGGGATCGGTACTTACAGTTGAGACCGTCGACTACCACACGGCTGGGGAACCATTTCGGATCGTCACCGGTGGGGTGGAGTCCATTCTCGGCGGAACCATCATGGAGAAGCGTCGCTACGCGCTGAAGCATCTTGACCAGGTTCGCGAGCTGCTCGTCTTCGAGCCCAGGGGCCACGCCGACATGTATGGCTGCTTCGTCACGGAGCCCGAAGACAAGGGCGCCGACCTGGGCGTCGTCTTCTTTCACAATGCCGGGTACAGCACGGCCTGCGGCCACGGCACGATAGCCCTGGTGACCTGGGCGATCGACTGCTTCAGGATCCGGGCGGTCGAGCCTGAGACCACGGTCGTGGTCGACGTGCCGTCAGGCCGGTTGACAACCGTGGCAACGATCAAAGACGGCCGGGTGCAGTCGGTGCGCTTTCGAAATGTTCCGAGCTTCGTTCTCGTGGATGGTCTTCGACTACGGATCGGTGCCCGCCAGATCCAGGTTGCGGTTGCCTACGGAGGCGCCTTCTACGCGATCGTGCCAGCGGACACGTTCGAGATCCCGGTGGAGCCCGCCTACCTTCCGCGCCTCATAGACCTTGGTCGTGAAATAAAGGCCGCGGTCGAGGCTGCGCGCGAGGTGGTGCATCCTCTCAATCCCGATTTGCGCGACGTGTACGGCGTCATCTTCACCCAGGGCAATCGAAACGTCACCGTCTTTGCCGACGGCGAGGTAGACCGTTCGCCCTGCGGCAGCGGGACCTCGGCACGCCTGGCGCTGATGGACCAGCGCGGGGAACTGCCTCGGGGCACCCCTTTGATGCACGAAAGCATCGTCGGAACCCGTTTCGCTGGGCGGGTGGTCGGTGACGATCGCGTCGGGGAGTTCCCGGCTGTCATCACAGAGGTGGAGGGTAGCGCCTATTTCACCGGTACTCATCAGTTCGCATTGATGCAAGAGGATCCGATCGGCACAGGGTTTCTGCTGAGGTGAACGGATGAAGACGGATGACGTGGTCGCAGAGCTGCTCGCTGGTCCCCTCAATGAGTTCACCAACCGGCGCAATGCCAAAGCGAAGGAGCTGAAAGGCGCCGGGCAGCGGGAGCTGGCAGAAGAAGTCACCGCTTTGAAGAAGCCGCCGGTGCCCGTATGGGCTGTCAACCAGCTGGCCCGCGGAAACAAGTCGGTCCTGGAGCGGCTGAAGCAGATGGGGGAGGGAGTCGTCGAGGCGCAGCAGGGCGCGGTCAGCGGCCGGAGAAACGCTGCGCAGGAGCTTCGTTCAGCCTCGGATCGGTTGCAACGTGAGCTGGAGGTGGCCGTTCGAACCGTTGCGGATCGGCTGAGGACGGACGGCCATGCAGCAGACGAGGCCACTCTGCGACGGGTGCAGGAGATCCTTCGACTGGCTGCTGTGTCTGGCGGCGACACCTGGGATCGGTTGCGGTCCGGAAGGCTGATCGACGAACCGCGGGCGGGCGAGGACATGCTGACCGCGGCCTTTGCGCTGGGGACCGGACAGCCTTCTTCACGAAAGCAGCCCGAACGGCCTGCGAAGGCGCATGACAGCCGCGCAGGAGAAGGCGGTGCCGGGGCGAAGGAGGTTGCCGAGCGGGAGAAGCGGCTGGCCCTCGAGCAT
>DASWQQ010000324.1:0-3018 GCA_036403615.1 Candidatus Dormiibacterota bacterium
GATCGAGCGGCGTCGATCTCAACGCGCTGCCGGCCAGCGCGGTCGATCGCATTGAAGTCCTGCGCGACGGCGCCTCGGCGCAGTACGGATCGGACGCCATCGCCGGCGTGGTCAACCTGGTCATCAAGGAAGGCGAGTTCACCCCCTTCCTGAACGGCGATGTGGGCCGCTATACCACGGGCGACTACCCGGATGACGGCACTACGGTGAACGCCAATGGTGGCTGGGGACTCAAGGTGGGCCGGGGATCTCTGGGTATTTTCGGCGAGTTTCGCGACCGCGAGCCGACCAACCGCGCGTTCCCCGATCCATTCGAGGATGCCGGCACCGGTGTATTCGACTCGATCGTCGATGGCAAGGTGATTCAGAAGCGCAATCCGGTTCCCCAGCCCAACCACCACTGGGGCGATGGGCTGGAGAAGGACGCGCTCGGCTTCGCCAACTTCAGGCTGCCCTTGAACGAAGGCGGGACAGCCGAGATCTACAGTTTCGGCGGGTACAGTCACCGGAACGGCAGTGGGAATGCGTATCGCCGGTATGCGGGCAACGCGCGCAACTGGCGGGAGCTCTACCCGCTGGGGTTCCTTCCGACGTTCAGCGGCGTTGCCACGGACTATTCGGCCGCCGGTGGGCTGCGGGGGCTGGTGGGAGGCTGGAGCTATGACCTGGGCGGCGAATTCGGTCATAATCACTTCGACTATGACATGACGACGACCAACAACGCCTCGCTAGGCCCCTGTCTGGATGTGCCCTGCGCCCCGGGACCCGACGGGGTTCTCGGGACTGCGGACGACCCCGGGATCCCCAATCAGCTGGCGTTCTTTGCGGGCCGGGTGCTGCGCGAGGAGCTCGTTACCGGAGCGAACATCGCGCGGCCGGTGAACGTCGGCTTGCCGGCGCCGCTCAACCTTGCCTTCGGCGCGGCCTTCCGGCGGGAGCGATACGTGATCCGCGAGGGAGAGCCGGCGTCCTTCATCAATGGCTTCCATCTGGATCAGGATAGCCTTGACGTGGCCCCTTCCGGTTCGTCGGGATTCCCCGGCTTCAAGCCGAGCGATGCCACCGACCGCCACCGTACCAACTTCGGCTTCTATGCCGATGCGGAAACCAACCTGACCCCGAAACTCCTGGCCAATATCGCCGGCCGGTTCGAGCGGTACAGCGACTTCGGCTCCCGCGTGACCGGTAAGGCCGCCTTCCGGTTTCAGCCCTCTCGGCGGCTCACCCTCCGCGCTGCTGCTGGAACCGGGTTCCGCGCCCCTGGCCTGAGTCAAGTCGCGTTCAGCAAAGTCGTAACCAACGTGATTGCCGGTAATTTCGTCGAGGTAGGCATCTTCCCGGTCGATCACCCAGCGTCACTAGCGCTTGGCGCAAAGCCGCTGCAGGAGGAGACCTCCGTGAATTTCAGTGGCGGCATGGCGATCAGTCCCACCCAGAACGTCACCCTTACCGTAGATTACTTCCACATTCAGATCAACGACCGGATTCTGCTGGGTGCCACCTTTGACGACGCTGCCACCCTGTCCCTCCTGGCTGGGGCGGGAGTGACCGGAATCGGCGGGGTTCAATACTTCACCAACGGACTGGACACCAGGACTCAAGGCATCGATGTCACCGCTAATATGCGGGTTCCGGCGGGAGGGGGCAGCACCTTCGACCTGAACGCCGCGGTGAACTACACCAAGAACAAGATCACCCGGGTCGATCCGTTGCCTCAAGTGTTGGTGGCGGCGGGGTCGACCGAGCCCGGCCTGCTCGACTCGGTCACTGCCATCGGGATACAAGACGAACGTCCCGATTGGCGCGGGACCCTGCAGGCCAATTACACGATGGGGAGGTTCACCGCTCTGGGGCGCTACTCGTACTACGGCAAATTCTCCTCGGCCCAGCCCGGGTTCTGTGACCTCTGTCGCGACAACTACGGCGGTAAGAGCCTGTTCGACGCCGAAGCCGGATATGCCTTCGACTTCGTGAAGCTGGCTATCGGAGTCCGGAATCTGTTCGACACCTATCCGGATAAGCCCAGCTCCCAGGTGATCGTCGACTCGTTCGGTGATACCGCAAAGGACTTCAACGATAATTTTGGAACCTTCCCGTGGGCCGCCGCATCGCCGTTCGGGTACAACGGACGGTTCGTCTATGCCAGGACGGAGATCCAACTCAGCCGGTAATTTGCCTGGGCTGCCTGCGCCCGCACTCGTCTCCTGATGTCTACAGCACGGCAAGCGTCCACTCAGGGAGGTCCTATGATACGACCCGTCGTCCGGATGATCGTGGGATTCGCGCTGACTTTAGCGCCATCCCTCTCGGCGCAAGGCACTATCCGCGGAACCGTAGCTGACAGCAGTGGCTCGCCCCTCCCCAACGCTTCTATCGCCGTTGAGGGCACCGGGCTCAAGGCCACGTCCGGCAATCGGGGTGAGTACGTAATCCGGGGTGTGCCGGCAGGAAGCCGGATGGTGCGGGCCCGACTCATCGGCTTCCAAGCAGCCAGCGCCCCGGTCACCGTGGTGGCGGGAGATGCGGTCCGCCAGGATTTCACCCTCGGTCGCAGCGCTGTAGAGTTGGCTCCCATCGACGTGGTAGTTGGTTCCCGCGCCCGCCACACGGCAGCCGAGGAGCTGGCGGTCCCGGTGGACGTCTACACCGCCGAGGATATCCAGCAACAGGGCACGACTGAGACCAGCCAGATTCTCGCGACCCTCTCACCGTCGGTGAACTTCCCCCACCAGACGGTGACGGACGCGAACGATATCGTGCGTCCGTTCACCATGCGCGGGCTCTCGCCCGATCACACGCTGGTGTTGGTGAACGGCTGGCGCCGCCATCAGACCGCACTGCTCAACACCTTCCCGCTCGGCTCGCCGGCGGGGTCCAGTGGAGTAGACCTCAACGCCATCCCAGGCAGCGCCATTGAGCGGATCGAGGTGCTGCGGGACGGCGCCTCATCGCAGTACGGCTCGGACGCGATCGCGGGAGTGGTCAACATCGTGATGAAGGAAGGGGAAATCACACCCT
>DASWQQ010000325.1:0-3724 GCA_036403615.1 Candidatus Dormiibacterota bacterium
CAGGTCTGTGTCGCCCGCCGAGGCACCGCCGGAGTTGATCAGCCCGCTGCGACCCAGGTAGCAATTGATCACCTGGTAACGCGCCAGGTCGATCAGGTTGGGGGTGGTCAGCTTGTCATAGACCCTGGAGGTGGTCTTGCCGAACTTGAAGACCTCGAAGCCGCGGTTGGTCTCCGGAAGCTTCTGCTTGATGAAGTCCGCCTCGATGGTGACGCCAAGGTGATTCGCCTGACCGGTCAGGTCGGCAGCCACTTCGTAGTTGACGCCGTCTTTGTTGAAAGCCGGATTGCGCACGTAGCACCAGAGAACCGTTGCCATGCCGAGCTCGTGCGCCTCGTGAAAGGCGACTGCGATCTCCTGGATCTGTCGATCGGACTCGGGCGAGCCGAAATAGATGGTCGCGCCGAGCGCCACCGCGCCCAACTCCCAGGCCTGGCGCACCGTACCGAACTTGATCTGATCGAACTTGTTCGGGTAAGTCAGCAGCTCGTTGTGGTTGATCTTGCAGATGAACGGGATCCGGTGCGCATATTTGCGCGCCACCGAGCCGAGCACACCGAAGGTCGACGCAACGGCGTTGCAACCGCCCTCGATTGCCAGTTCCACGATCTTTTCACCGTCGAAGTAGGCAGGGTTGGCGGCGAAAGAGGCACCCGCCGAATGTTCGATCCCCTGGTCGACCGGCAGGATCGAGAGGTACCCTGTGCCCCCAAGCCGGCCGTGGTCGAAAAGCGATTCGATGCTACGCAGCACCCGGGTGGGTCGATCACTGCCGCTGAAGATCCTGGTGGTGAAGTCCGGCCCGGGGAGGTGCAGCTGCGACTTGGGCACGGTGTCACAGGTGTGATCGAGTAGCCCCCTGGCATCACTGCCGAGGATCGACTCCAGCTTGCTCAACGACGTTGCCGTGGCAGTTGCCATCTCTCCTCCTTTGCTTGCGCTCTCAGTTTAGGACGGCGTGCGGGCTGCCTACACTGACCGGGTGATGGCCGAGGGCCGGCGCCGCATCCGCGCAATGCTGGCGGTCGGGGCCGCAACCGGGCTCGCCAGCGGTCTGCTCGGCGTCGGCGGCGGCTTCGTGATGGTCCCCGGAATGGTCTACTGGTTGAAGACCCGCCAGCATGAGGCCCACGGGACCTCCTTAGCCGTGATCATCCCGGTTGCCGCGGTCGGAGCCCTGATCCTCGGCAAGGGCCACGACGTCGATGTTGGCACAGCGCTCCTTCTCGCCATCGGGGCCGTCGGAGGAGCCGTGGCCGGCGCCCGTCTCACGCGCCGGATCTCGGCGTTGCGCCTCCGCCAGGGGTTCGGCGTGCTCGCCACCATCGTCGGCGGGACCATGGTCGTGGCCGCCATCCTCCATGCGCTGGGAGCTGGGCCGCAGCTGGGCGCTGCACTGAGACCCACCGGCATGGCATTGATAGTGATCGGTCTGGCGCTAGGGCTCGTCGCGGGAGTCGGCAGCGGACTTCTCGGCATAGGCGGGGGCGCCATCATGGTTCCGGCGATGGTGGTCCTGCTCGGCCTCAGCCAGCACGTTGCCCAGGGCACTTCCCTGGCGGTGATCATTCCCACCGCGATCTCCGGTTCGATCACGCACTTTCGAATGGGCAACGTCCGCCTTGCCACCGCAGCCTGGCTCTCGGTGGGTGGAATCATGGGGGCCGTGGTTGGCGCGCTGGCTGCCCTGGCGGCGCCCGACGAGGCGCTGCGCCTGCTCTTCGGCGGCTACCTGGCCTTCACCGGCGTCCGCATGCTGCAGGGTGACCGGAGCAGAACATTGGCGCCTACAATGGCGGATCAGTGAGCCTGAACGATTGGGCGGTGGCAATCCTCGGTGGTTGGGTGCTCGTGATCATCGCCGCGGGGCTCGTTATGACTCTCCGGCCTGGCACTGGCGGCGAGCTGGTTTACGCCGACGGCGATTTACCGACACCCCTTCGGCAGAGCTCCGGCGTGATGCCCAGTCGCGCCTGGGGCTTTCGTCCGCCGGTGCAGCACTCGCGCTATCAGCCCGCCCCCTGGCAGCGACGGCCGCCGACCTCCGCGCAAGACAGCCTGGACAACGTGGATCGCGCCACGGACATCAAGCGCGAGCTTGGAAGCGAGCACGAGCCCTGGGAACGGCTCGACCGCCAGGGCCTCTGAAGCCAGCTACTCACCAAGCTCACGGCTGACCCGGTCGAGGACATCGAGCATTCGCCGGGAGCTGGCGTGGAGGCTGTCCTGCAGGAGCGTCAAAGCGTGGTGAGCGTCGGCGAGGACATCGGCTTCCCCACTCAGATCGTCAGGCTTCGCCTCGCCAAAGCGTGGAAGCACCTCGGCGAAGAGCACGAGGAAGCGTTGCTCCGCCGCCGCCAGGCAGGCCGCCAGGTTCGCCACCGTCGCTTCGACCTCCGGGTCAAGCGAACGAAGGGCTTGCCAGGCCGGTTCAGGAACACTGCTGGCGGATTGCTGGTTCTGCATGCCCACTCATCGTAAACGCCAATGATGGTGACCGCCAACGACGGGACCGAGCTGCACTACACGGTCTCCGGGCAGGGACCTCCAATCGTGTTGATCGGAGGCAAGACGTCGAGCATCGAGAGCGCCTGGTGGCGCTACCTACCGGAGCTCGCCCGAGAGCTACGAGTAATTGCGCTGGACAATCGGGGCGCCGGCCGCTCGGCCAAGCCCGACGTGCCTTACAGCACGGAGGTGATGGCCGAGGATGCGCTGACCGTCCTGAATGCCGCCGGCGAGCGATCGGCTCACTGGTTTGGGATTTCGCTCGGCGGGATGATCGCCCAGCAAATTGGCCTGAACCATCCTGAGGCCGTCCGAAGCCTGATCCTGGCAGCCAGCCACTGCGGCGACGACCGGGCAGAAACTTCCGGCAAGCCGCCGGAAGCCCTCGTCGGCAACCCGCTGGCCCGTTTCTCAAACCTTTACTCCACTGCGTTCATCCTCGAGCATCCTGATTGGGTCGCTGAAGATGCACGGCATTTCGGAAAGATGCCGCTACACGCGATACACCGCCAGGACCAGGCGGTCCGCAACCACCACGCCTGCGACCGGCTGGCCCAGATAAGAAAGCCCGTCTTGATCGTCCATGGGCGGCAGGATCGGATGGTTTCCGTGCGCCGGGCCGAGGAGATGGCAGCGAGGCTGCCCCAGGCCCGGCTGGAAATCCTGGATCCTGCCGGGCACCAGGTACATTCGGAACACTTCCAGCAAGTAGTCGGCCTGGTGCTTGACTTCGTCCAGGGCGTGGAGTCGAGCGAAGAGGGCTAGGCCGCTCTCCAGCGGACCAGGCCGCCACCAATCTCTTTTTTGATGCGACCCTCCTGGGCAAGCGACTGGCAGTGCGCGAGTGTCTCCTGGAGCGCCAGGCGTTGCTGGAATACGTTTCGTTCCATGACGCCCTTGAAGAGGCTTCCTGCCAGCTCCCAACCGGTCCGCGGCGAACCACCAGCGAGCCCGACGAGTGCGTCTTTGCGCTCGCGATGGTGCTCGACGATGCTGGCGATGCGACCTCGATGGTCCTCAAATGGGTCACCGTGGGCCGGAAGCACAAGTCCTACGTCGAGCCGTCCGATTTTCTCCAGGGAGGCGAGGTAATCAGTCAACGGATCGGCGCCGGATTGCGGGTGGAGGCCGATGTTGGGGCTGATCTTGGGGAGGAGATGATCACCGGAGAAAAGCAAGCGGCGCTCCGGCCAGTAGAAACAGCAATGGCCAGGTG
>DASWQQ010000326.1:0-3709 GCA_036403615.1 Candidatus Dormiibacterota bacterium
GACCGTGATCGACATTCTCCTCGTGACGGTGATCTCGATTTACCTCCTGGCCCAGGGCCGCGAGTTGATCGCCGCGGGCCGCAAACTGTTCCCGGGACACCAGCAGGTCTTCGACTTCATCCTCCTGGCCGTCGGCACGACCATGGCCGGGTACGCGCGCGGGCAGCTGATCATGTCGGTCGGGATGGGTCTTTATACGGGCATCGGCATGAGCCTGGTCGGAGTCCACTACGCCATCGTGCTCGGCATTCTGACTTTCTTTTTGGAGTTCATTCCGCTGGTCGGGGCGCCGCTGGGAATGGCTGCCGCCGTGGTGGTCGGCCTTTTCCAGAGCCCGCTGACAGCCTTGCTGGCGGCCATAGTCGGGGTTGGTGGGCATGCGCTCGAGGCGTACATCATCGGGCCGCGGGTGAGCGGTCACGCCACCCGTCTGCACCCGCTCGCGGCTATGGGCGCTCTACTGATCGGAGCCGAGTTGGGCGGCGTCCTGGGAGCGCTGTTCGCGGTCCCCCTAGCCGCGATGGCCAACGTCTTCCTGGGAGCAATCTATCGCGCCGGTCGCGGCCAGGAGGCTCTAACCACGAGCGAATCTGGTGAGGTTCACCCGGAGGCCCTCCCCCGGCTCGGCGAGGAGATCGGCGAGGTAAAAGAGGAAGGCCCCATCGAAGGCGAAGTTCCTCGCACGGCCGCAGACTCGCAGTAGGACCGCGAGGCCGCAGGCCGAGCCTTCAGCTTAGGGCGCGCGCTGCGCGTCCGGAAAAGCGCAACCCGAGCGTGCCGCCCCTGCGGCCGCGAGGTGCGCGTTGCAGGACACCGGCGCAGTCGCATGCGCCCGTGTCAGTCTCACTTATCGAAGACGCGGCTACGGACTACTGGCAGGTGCTGGAGTTGGATGCGGCTGGGCGATGTCCTGCTGGCCCTGGATCTGCATCTGGCCGGCGATCAGGTCGGGGGCGCGGCCGTTCTCGCGGATGTAGGCCATGGTGACGATCATCGCCATGGTGAGGATGGTCATCGCCATCAGCAGCCGCTGCTCGCCCCGGCGGGCGGTCCCCCAGACGACACCGGGCAGACCCCGCAGGTACCAGACGACCGCGGCGATCGCGATCAAGGTGTAGGCCATCAGCGCAAGCACCTTCCAGGGGATCATCGCTCCCAGCGGGTTGATCAGGCCGCCGTCCCAGAAGGGCCGATTGAGACCTGCGGCGAGCACCTGGTCGTAGGTGAAGGCGAGGTGATATGGCATCGCCGCGAGGAGGGTGGTGAGCACCATCCCGACAGACATCGCTTTCAACAGCCCAGCACCGCGTGCCTCGTCGGTTCTGAGTCTTCGGGCGAAATAGAAAGTGGCGACGAGGAACATCACGCCGAGGAGGGTCATCTGCCAGAGGAAGACGGTGCTCAGCGTTCCTCGCATCATCTTGTACCAGCTGCCGTAGGTGTGGAGCTGGATCTCCTTGGCGTAGGAGTAGCCGATCACGGGCTGGAGCAGCGTCATCGCCACGCCCCAGAGGAGTCCGAAGCTTCCGGCCCAGTCGAAGAACGCCTTGTCCTCGGCCGTCTTCGCGCGCAGGTACTTGATAGCGCAGAATCCGCCGAATGCGAACCCGATGTAAGCGAGGTTGCCGACGGTCCGGTGAACCGTGAGCGGATAGGAGGTCGGGTTGAGAACGAGTCGGATCGGGTTGCTCGGGTTGGTCGGGGTGAGCATGTAGCTCGCCACGATGTCGATCATGTAAACCTGGATGAAGGATGCGATCGCCAGCAAGCCGCCGATTGCCATATGCAGCCCTTTGAAGTTGCGCAGCGGGTCCCAGGTGTAGTACCAGAGGTAGGCGAGGGTGACCTGCAGTACGAAGGACCATGCCTCGATGAAGAGCGGCCACCAGGCGATAGTCACCATCGTCGTCCAGAAATGACCCCACATTCCGACCAGCAGAACGGTGATGAGCAGGATGGCGATGAAAGAGCTGAAACTGAAGTAGACGGTGATGAAGCGGCCAAGTCCGTGGGCGAGGCGATCGTAGCGCCGCCGCTGGCGCATGTATCCCAGCCACTCGATCGCGGGCCCGATCTCCGCCGCGCCGCTGATCAATCCGGCGATCAGGATGTGGATGGAAAAAAGGCTCCCGATTGCCGCTCTCGCGGCGATACTGTTGCTCCCCTGCGGGGCCGTGCGTTGCAGCTCCGTGGCCAGCAGGTGAAAGATCGGGGTGATGACGGCGATCAGGGCGCTCACAGGTTGAAGAGCCGTCCCGATCCGAGCAGGGTCAGGATGACGACGAATAGCACAGCAAAGGCCCCCGGGATCATGACCGCCGGGCGCTCGAACGGATTCCGCTCGCTCCCGCGATCAATAAAGGGCAGCGCCAGCATCAGCAGGACACCCCCCGTCGGGAGCACCAGCACGAGGGGAATCAGCTCCTTAGGCACCAGCACGAGGAGCTGGTCTAGGGGCAGGTAGAACCATTGGGGAACCGGCGTGTAACTGCTGGTGGCCGGGTCGGCAATCGCTTCCAGCGGCGCTCCGATAGCGACCGCGAGGACGAAGATCAGCACCACCAGGCCGGCGCTGACGATGCCATCCTTGAAAGTCTGGTAAGGATAAAAGTCCTCGGTCTCCAGTGGTGCAGCCCAGAGTTCATCGGACGGCGTCGCCGGATAGGGCGGCTCGATCGGCCTCTGTGGCGGCGAGGGCGGCACTTCGACACCCTCTCGTGAACGGTAGGCCCCACGATAGTTGACGTAGGAGCCGAATTCGCCGTGCTTGCGCAGCAGCGCCAGGTGGGCGCCGATCAGCGGGAAGAGGATCGCCGGTAGCAGCCAGATATGGATCCCGAAGGTGCGGCTGAGGGTGATGGGTCCGACCGCGTCGCCGCCCCGCCACAGCGCCCGCACGAAGGAACCGATGAAGGGGGTATAAGCGGGGATATTGGTGACCACTACCGCGGTCCAGTACGCCGCCTGGTCCCAGGGCAAGAAAGCCCCCGTAATCGCCATGCCGAGGACAAGCACGAACAGGCCTACCCCGGTGACCCAGTTCAGTTCTCGTGGTCGTTTATATGAGCCGGAGAAGAAGGTGCGCACCATGTGCAGGCCAATTACGAAGAGCAGGATGTAGGCGGACCAGAGGTGAATTCCCCGCACGATCGAGCCGAAGGCATCGTGCTGTTGTATGTAGTTGAGGCTTTCCCAGGCTTCCTTCACCGACGGCACGTAGAGCAGCGTCAGGAAAATGCCGGTGATCAGCTGCAAGAGGATCAGGACCAGGGTGGCGCTTCCCAGCGTGTAGAACCACGCTCCCCGCACCGGCACCGCCTCGTAAAGTCCTTTCCGAAGCAGGCTGCGGATCGAGGTGCGCTCGTCGAACCAGTTGTAAGCCGATCCAACCCAGCCATTCATGGGTCAGATATCCTCCGTGAACCGATTCTCGATGTAGAGAGTGGTTCCGTCGATGCGGTGCACGTACTCGGGCAGGGGCTTCGGGGGCGGACCGCCCACGTTCACGCCGCTGATGTCGTAAAGACCGCCGTGGCAGGGACAGAGGAACTGCCGCAAAGTGGATTCCCACCTGACGGGGCATTGCATGTGGGAGCAGACGTTCGATAGGACCCGCGTCTGTCCATTCACCTTGACCACATAAACCGCCTGCTTGACCTCAGGCACCGGCCATGCGTTTTGGGGGAAGGCGACCTCGAACTTGGTGGGC
>DASWQQ010000327.1:0-5485 GCA_036403615.1 Candidatus Dormiibacterota bacterium
CGCGCTTGCCCGGGCCGTTTCCGAGCATCCTGTCACCTACGTTGTTTACGACCTTCTCTACTCGCGTGGGCGATCGCTGATGCGGGAGCCACTTCAGCGACGCCAGGCGCGCCTTCGCGAGAGCATTCGATCGGCGAATCGGATCTATGTCGCCGATCCGGTGGTTGCAGAAGGGCTCGCTTTCTTCGATGCCGCGGAGGAAAAAGGCCTGGCCGGCGTGATCGCCAAGCGCCTCGACAGCCCTTATCGCCCGGGACAGAGGCACCCCGACTGGCTCGAACTGCGACCGGCTCGACAGCAGGATTTTGCCGTGCTGGGCTTCATTCCGGGTACCGGCAGCCGGCGCATCGAAGCCCTCGTGGTCGGCACCTATGAGGCCGGCGGCTTCTTAGCGAGTGGCCTGGTCGGCGGCGGCTTCGATCCAATCGCCGAGACTCGACTGCGTGCCGAGCTCGAGGTTCTGCCCAACGTTCCGCGTCCGCCCGACACCCCCCTGCAGGACGATCGCGTTTGCTGGGTTGACCCTCGCCTGGTCGTCGCCGTGAAGTTCAGCGAGTGGACAGCAGGTGGCCAGTTGCGATTCCCGATCTTCGCCGGTGTGCGGCTCGACGTATCGCCGAGCGAATGTTTCCGCATGTCGCTGGTCGAGTCACCCGCCCCCTTGCAACCGGCTCACGCCGAGATTCAGCCTCCCCGCCTACCGCTCTAGCTCTGTAGCTACAGTTAGCGCCAATGTCGATCAAGGTACCGGTGCGCCTTCGTGTAAATGGCGAGGAGGCGTCCCTGATGGCGCCTGCCTACAAGACACTGCTGGAGGTCCTGCGCGAGGACCTCGGGCTTACCGGTACCAAGCATGGGTGTGAGCTCGGCGAGTGCTCGATGTGCTGCGTACTGGTTGACGGGCGTCCGTTCCTTTCCTGCCTCGCCATGCCACTCGACCTCGAAGGTAGAGAGATAACAACCATCGAGGGACTGGCCCGGGGCGCACGACCGCATCCCCTCCAGGTGGCCTTTGCCCAGCTTGGCGCGGCGCAATGCGGCTATTGCACACCCGCGATGCTCCTGACCGCGAAAGCACTGCTCGACCATGATCCTGAGCCTTCACGTGAGGCCATAAAGCAGGCGCTCTCAGGAGTGCTTTGCCGCTGTACCGGCTACGCCAAGATCTTTGAGGCCATTGAGCTGGCGGCCTCGCGCCGGGAAGAGCCGGTTGTCTGAGGATCTCGCCATCGTCGGCCAACCGCTGGTCAAGCCTGATGCCTACGCCAAGGTCAGCGGCGCGACGCAATTCGCCGATGACCTGGCCCTCCCCCGGATGTTGTTCGGTCGCATTCTCCGTAGTCCGCTGCCGCACGCGCGCATCCTTAACATCGATACCAGCCGAGCAGTGGCTCTGCCAGGCGTGCTTGCAGTACTCACTGGCGAGGACCTTCCGACCAAGTTCGGCATCCTCCCCGTCAGCCAGGACGAGGAGGCGCTCGCCCGGGAGAAGGTCCGCTACGTCGGTGACCCGGTTGCCGCCGTCGCAGCCACCGATGAGTGGATCGCCGATGAGGCACTCGGCCTGATCGAGGTTCAGTTCAAAGAGTTGCCGGCCTTCATGAGCATCGAGGACTCGATCGGAGTCACAGAGGAGGCGATCCACGGCAAGGACAACGTCCACAAGGCGGTTGCCCTCGAGTTCAACGATACCGACGAGGCGCTCAGCGCGGCCGAGCACATCCGCGAGGACCTCGTCTTCTTCCAGGGGAACACCCATCTACCAATGGAACAGCATGCAGCGCTGGCGAACTATGCGCAGGACGGCAGGCTAACGCTCTGGACCTCGAGCCAGACACCGCACTATGTCCACCGAGCGCTGGGAAAGGTCCTTGAAATGCCCATGAGCCGCATCCGAGTGATTGCGACGCCCAACGGCGGAGGCTTCGGGGGCAAGAGCGACATCTTCTCTCACGAGCTTGTCGCCGCCAAACTCGCGATCCGCACCGGACGGCCGGTCAAGATCACGCTGACACGCGAGGAGGTCTTTTATGCGCACCGCGGCCGCCATCCGGTCTTGATGAAGGTACGAACTGGTTTCCGGCGAGACGGCGCAATCACAGCCATGCAGTTCAAAACGTTCCTGGACGGCGGAGCATATGGCAGCTACGGTGTGGCGAGCACGTATTACACGGGCGCCCTCCAGACCGCGACCTACGCGATTCCACGCTATCGGTTCGAAGGTGTGCGGCTGTTCACCAACAAGCCCCCCTGCGGTCCGAAGCGCGGCCACGGTACTCCCCAACCGCGTTTTGCGCTCGAAACCCACCTGGACAAGGTCGCGGAAGAGCTCGGACTCGACCCGGTGGACCTACGGCTGAAGAATCTTCCCGCCGCGAACAGTCGTACCGTGAACTGGCTGCGGATCACCAGTTGCGGGCTGCGGGAGTGCATCGAAAAGGTCGTGCAGGAATCCGGCTTCCGGGAGCGCCGACGCGCGATGCCGCCTGGGCGAGGTCTTGGTTTCGCCATCAGCTCCTACCTGACCGGGGCGGGCACGGCGATCTACTGGAACGATATGCCGCACTCGGAGGTGCAGCTCAAGCTGGATAGAAATGGCGGCGTGGCGCTGCTCTGCGGCGCGATCGACATCGGGCAGGGATCCGACCACATCCTGGCTGCCATCGTGGCTGAGGTGCTGGGCATTCAGCTGGAGGATATCCAGCTCACAACGGCGGACACCGACCTGACGCCAATTGACCTGGGCAGCTACTCATCACGGGTCACCTTCATGGCGGGCAACGCCGCCAAGGCGGCGGCAGAAAAGGCACGCCGGACCCTCTTTGCCGCGGCATCGAAGGCGCTGGATTGCGACGCCGACGACCTCGACGCGCGCGACCGGCAGATCTTCAAGCGGCGCCGTCCCTCCGAAAGCATGCCCTTTGTGGAGGCGGTTCGGCTCGCCGAAGCGGACGGCGGCGTGGTTACCGCGACCGGTAGCTATACCCCGCCGAAGCTTGCCGGACCCTACAAGGGCTCGGGCGTGGGACCCAGTCCTGCCTACTCCTTCTCAGCTGCTGTTGTCGAGGTCGATGTCGACATCAAGACGGGTGAGGTGAGAGTGCCCGAGGTATGGGTAGCGCACGACATTGGCAGGGCGATCAACCCGATGCTGGTGGTAGGACAGGTCGAGGGAAGCATCTACATGGCGCTCGGTGAGGCCTTGATGGAGGAGCAGACTTTCCGCCTCGGCCTGCACCGGGCACCGTCGCTCCTCGACTACAAGAGCCCGACGGCGCTTGAGGCACCCGTGATGCATACCTACCTTGTGGAAACGATCGATGCCGAGGGGCCGTTCGGCGCCAAGGAGGCCGGACAGGGGCCGCTGCTGCCCGTCATCCCGGCGGTGGCAAACGCGGTCTACAACGCCGTTGGGGTGCGCATTGACGAGGTGCCGATCACTCCGGAGAAGGTTCTAAAGGCGATGAGCGAGAAATCGCGGCGGCTCGGCCCGAAGACGATCCCGAATTTTGAATTCCCACCCCTGATCAGGGCCGACGTCCCGGATGAGTGGAAAGGCCGTTAGATGCTGCGCCTGCCGCGGCTCGAGTATCTGCGGCCGAAAACGGTCGAGGAAGCAGCGCAGAGAATGGTGGAGAGCGGCGGCCGCGCCATGTTCGTAGCTGGCGGCACGGACGTGCTGCCGAATCTCAAGCGGCGTCAGTTCGACGTATCCACGCTGATCAGCCTGAATGCCATCGATTGGGGCACGGATGTTGAGGGTGACGCGCGCTCCGGGATGAGGATCTCGGCCGGGGCGAAGCTGGACGAGATCGCCCGGCACCGCATGGTGCTGGCAGGCTACCGGGCGCTGGCCCAGGCCTGTGGGGCGGTATCGACGCCACAGATCAGGTACATGGGCACCATGGGTGGAAACCTTATGGTAGATCCGCGCTGCAATTACTACAACCAGACGGAGGCCTGGCGAAAGGCGGCGGGCTTCTGCAAGAAGAAGGATGGCGATATCTGTCTGGTTGCTCCCAGTTCGCCGCGTTGTTGGGCGGTCTCTTCGTCTGACAGCGCTCCGGTAGCGGTTGCTTTGAACGCGCAGGTGAGCCTGACGGGAGCGTCCGGTAGCCGCCGGATTCCGGCGGCCGACCTCTATCGTGACGACGGTATCGACTACACGACCAGGCGACCGGACGAGGTCATCACCTCGGTCGAGTTGCCCGGGACCTCTCTCACGATGACCAGCGCTTACTGGAAACTGCGACGCCGGCCGGCCTTCGACTTCCCAATCCTCGGCGTTGCAATCGCGCTCGACTGGGAGAAGGGCGCCGTGACCGGCGCCCGGGGCGCACTCGGAGCCGTCGGGTCTCGCCCGGTGGAGATCAGCGCCTCGCTTGCACCTTTGCTGGGAAAGCAGCCGGATGAGGAGCTGATCGCCGAGGTCTCCGAGGCCTCGGATAGACGGTCCCGGCCGCTCGACAACACCGACCTGACTCATTACTGGCGCAAGCGAATGACGAAGGTCTACATCGAGCGCGCACTGAGGGACGCCTGCGGGTTAGAGCCGCTTACGGGGCGACTCTCCGCGCACGTCAAAGGGCCGGTTGAGATCGAAGTAACTTAACGCTCCGTCCAAATCGTTGGGTGCAGGCGGCAACTGCGTTATAAAGGTCGTCATGAAGTTATTGCTTGCCCTCGGTACCGCCGCCCTCCTGACCACCGCCTGCACGGCTAGCGCCTCGGTCCCCGGATCCGGCGCCGCCAAGTCGGCCAAGACGGTCCAGGTCGCATCTGGAGCCAATGCCGGCTCGAACGTGCAGGGCGAGTCCGATGTCAATCGCGTCAATCCCTTGATCGGAAAGGCCGGTAGCCACCAGGTTCCGCCTGCCAAGGCCGCCCCCCTGGCTCCGGCGGCGGCACCGACTCCGGGCGGGATCAAAGACCGCTGCAATGGGATAGGGAACCCTTCCGGGGCAGGCAACCGCGCTGTTCCGGCGGCAGGAAAGGGGCCGCAACTGCCCGCCTGCATGCCCCAGTAGGCTTTTCACACAACTAAAGGAAGAGGGTCTCCCACACGGGAGACCCTCTTTTAGTAGCGCACGGAATGTTTAGTGATTCTGGCTGTTGTCACCTCCGTGGGCTCCGCCACGGTCCTGCAGGTCACCGCCGCACGGTGCCACCAGGAATCCATTGGCGCTATCACTGGCGCGGCCCTTCGATCCTTCACCGCCATTCTGGCCATTGAAGAACTTGAAGAACACGTCGGACTGCTCGCAGATCGGGTTGCGGCCAGGCTGGAAGCTGGTCGGAGCACCCGACCCGCGCCCGTTACGGGCATCGGTCCAGACCGCGATCACATCGCGGCTGCCGCGTTCGCCGTCGCCGGCGGTGTCGCCGCCGCGGGCCACCGTTGGGCCCGACGCGTTTCCGCTGTAGTCACCGGCGAAGAGCCCGGCGCGGAACGAGTAGTCGAAGTTCGAGCCCACGTCCGAGATCT
>DASWQQ010000328.1:0-1814 GCA_036403615.1 Candidatus Dormiibacterota bacterium
AGCAGGGCGCCGGCTCGGTGCGCCAGCTCGCTGACGACGGGGGCGTCCTCCAGGACACCGAAGAAGTTGGGCTGCTGCAGGACCACGGCCGCGGTTGTTTCGGTGATCGCGGCCGCCAGCTTGTCGGCTGCGACCCGCCCATCAGCGCCAGGAGCGACCCGCAGGATCTCGTAGTCCTGTGCTTCCGAGTAGGTCTGGAGGACCTGGGCGTACTCCGGATGGAGGGCGCCGGCCACCACCACGTTCTTGCGGTTCACCTGCGCGACCGCCATCTTGACCGCCTCCGCGAGCGCGGTGGCGCCGTCGTAGAGCGAGGCATTGGCTACATCCAGTCCGGTCAGGAGCGCGATCATGGTCTGGAACTCGTAGGTCGCCTGCAGAGTACCCTGGCTGGCTTCCGCCTGGTAGGGCGTGTAGGTGGTATAGAAGTCCGGCCGCGAGATCACCGCATTTACGATTGCCGGGCTGAACCGCCGGGAGGCTCCGGCGCCCAAAAAGCTGTGCGCCGGCGCGATCCTTATGTTCTGTCGGCCGAGATCACGAAAGTACTGGACCAGTTCGAGTTCTGAAAGCGGCTCGGGCAGATCTACATGGTCGAGCCGCAGGCCGGCAGGGATCTGCCGGAAGAGGTCTTCGATTTTTTCCAGTTCGAGATCCTTCAACATAGCCGCCCTGTCCGAGGCGGCGTTGGGGAGATACGACACTAGTGAGGCTGGCCCTGGACAAACGCCTCGTAGGCCTTGTCGTCGAGCAGCTTCGGGTTGTCCTTGACCGCCTTGAACTTCAGGATCCAGCCCTTACCGTAGGGATCCTGGTTGACGTACTCGGGGTGTTCCTTCAACTCGGTGTTGACCTCCGCCACCTGGCCGCCGACCGGGCTGTAGAGGTCCGATGCGGCCTTGACCGATTCGATCACTCCCATGCGACCGCCGGATTCGAGCTGCTGACCGACTGATGGCAGCTCGAGGTAAATCACGTCACCCAGCTGCGATTGGGCATAGTCGGTGATTCCAACCGTGACCTGGTCGCCCTCCGACCTGATCCATTCGTGACTCTCACTGAAGCGCATCCCACTGAGATCTGCCATCACTCTTCCCCTTTCACTTCGACTGCGGTCGCCTGTAGAACGGCAGCGGAACGACCTCCGCCGGCGCGATGTTTCCGCGTACGTCAACACCCAGGGGCGTCCCCTCCACGGCACGATCGGGCGGCACTGACGCCATCGCGATGTTGTACCCCAGAGTAAAGGAGACATTGCCGGACGAGACCAACCCGATCTGCCCGCCGCCCTCGTCGACCACGGGATAGCCGTGTCGTGGAATGCTCCGATCGGACATCTTCAAACCGGCAATGACACGGTCAGGTTTGCCTGCGACCCGGCGCAGCGCCTCAACGCCGATGAAGTCCTTGTCCAGGCTAACGGTCCAATCGAGACCAGCCTGGAAGGGGTTGGTGTTTTCGTCCATGTCATTGCCGTAAAGCCGCATGCCGGCCTCCAGGCGGAGCGTGTCGCGGGCGCCGAGCCCGGCGGGCTTCAACCCCTCTTTTTGGCCCCGCTCGAGCAGGGCCTGCCAGAGTGGGGCGGCATCGCCAGGGGCGCAGAACACCTCGAAGCCATCCTCGCCCGTGTAGCCGGTGCGTGAGAGCCGCGCCCTGACACCGGCGAGGGAGCCGTCAACGAATGCGTAGTACTTGACTGAGCGCAGCTCGCGGTCCGCCAGGCTTTCTACGATGCCAACCGCGCGCGGGCCCTGGACGCCGATCAGCGCCGTCTCGCGACCTGTATTGCTGACCTCGCTGTCGTCTCCGGCGTG
>DASWQQ010000329.1:0-11280 GCA_036403615.1 Candidatus Dormiibacterota bacterium
TGTTGGTCGCAACCCATGACGTCGAATGGGCGGCACGGACGGCCTCTCGGGTATTGCTGATGGCGGACGGCGAAATCTACGCCGACGGGCCGCCCAGATCGGTGCTCTCGGAATCGTTGGTCTTCTCGACGCAGATCAACAAACTGCTTGGTCACGGCTGGCTGCTGCCCGAGGAGGTGCCGGTGTGAATTCTCTGCGCCGACGATCCGAGGACGCGGTCCTGCTCCTGATTTCGATTGCGGGACTGGCCGTTTTTCTCCTTCCCCTTCGATTAGGCAGCGCATCTGGCCAGTCGGCAGCACTATTCGCCAGCCTGGTCGCCGTCTCGGCGATCGTCGTGCTCGGGGTTGCACTGCAGACTCGCCGACTCTCGGCCCGGCTGGTGGCTATCCTCGCGGCACTGGTCGCAGTCGATGCGACGATGCGGCTGGTCCTGGTTATCGGCCTGCTCGGCTTCTCCCCGATCTTCTTCCTCATCATCGTCGCCGGTTTTGTCATGGGACCCGCTTTCGGTTTCGCCATGGGCGCCATGACCCTGCTGCTCTCCGCCTTTCTTACCTCCGGTTTCGGCCCCTGGCTGCCGTACCAGATGCTGGGCAGCGCCTGGACAGGCATGGGCGCGGGTTACCTCGGGATGATCCTGTCGAGACGGACTGGGAGGGGGAGCGTGGTCCTGCTTGCCCTCTACGGCCTGCTGGCCGGTTTCGCTTATGGAGTCCTGCTGGACCTCTGGGAGTGGCCCGCGTTGCTCGGTGCCGGCAGCTCACCGATCAGCTGGGCACCCGGCCTCTCGCCAGCTTCCTTGTTGCGACGCTTTGCAACCTTCTACCTGGCGACTTCCGGCATTTACGATACCTTCCGGGCCGTCGGCAACTGCATCCTCCTGATTCTTCTGGGCCCGGCAGTCGCTGCAGCGCTCCGTCGCTTCAGGCTGCGCTTCCTGGTGGAGTGGACCAGCCCGGCTAAACTCCCAGATGATGCCCGATCTCCAGCCTGAAGGTGTGGTTGAACCGGAACCAACCGATCCCGATCCGTCGGCGGAGGCCGTCCGGCCGGACCGGCCACGAATCTGGCCTGAAGAGCCTCGAGCGCCGAAGCCCCAGATCAAACGGCCCCTCGAAGAATGGTTGCTCGAGTGGGATGACCGGGTTCGCCAG
Source organism: Candidatus Dormiibacterota bacterium (assembly GCA_036403615.1). Lineage (GTDB taxonomy): Bacteria > Chloroflexota > Dormibacteria > CF-121 > CF-121 > JALYYC01. Next base: position 1,158 of record DASWQQ010000329.1, read on the forward strand.
CACGAAGGGCGCCCCAATCAACCCATAAGAAGGCGACGCGCCCGTGGCCTCGACCGCCTGGCGCCGGTCGCTGTTCGCACCGAACGGCCCGCGGGAGCCGACGTACCCGGCCGGGCGGGCAGACGGCGAAGGCGCGGGGGGGGCGGCGGCGGTACCCAGGGAAATCCGCCTGCGATCCAGCCTCGCGGCGGGCAGCGTGGAAGGCAACAGCAGCCAGGCCGCCAGCAGGGCCAGGCGCCAGAGCAGCGCACCGGCCAGCAGCCGCGGCCGCAGCAGCAACCAAGACCACCGCGTCAGCCCGGACAGGGACCACGCGGGCCACAGAAGCCCAGGGATCCGCGTCCGCCAAAGCCTACCGATGATTCCAATGGGCCGAGACCTCCGAGCCAGGGCGATGCAGATCGGCGGCGCCGGCGGCGCGGGCGCGGCCGCGGCCGAGGCCCGCGGCCAAACGGCCCGCCGCGAGCTGACGGACCGGAGGGTCCGGGCGCAGCTCCCCCCACCTGAATCGGCTTCCGCGCCGTCCCCGCGGAATAGAATGGACCCCTTGGGCATTGCCATGGATGGCGACTTTTCGCTTTTTGAGAGGCATATAGATGCGCTGTACCGCAGCGCGCTCCGCCTGACGAGAAAGCCTGAGGACGCAGAGGATCTGGTGCAAGAGACTTATTTGCGGGCCTACCGGTATCGACGCAAGTTCCAGCCGGGAACGAACGAGAAAGCCTGGTTGTTCACGATCATGACCAACCTCTTTCGAAACCGCCTCCGGCAGCGCCCCGCGCCTGAGGATCCACTCGACGAGCCGGGGACCGACTTCTTCATCTACGACCAGCTTCGTCGCGAGGGGATGCCAGTACACCTTATGTCGCCGGAGGAGATCGTGGTCGACCGCGGCTTTGGCGACGAGGTCAAGCGCGCGCTCGAGGACCTTCCAGTAGCGATGCGAATGGTGGTAATGCTGGTGGATGTGGAGGACTTCTCCTATAAGGAAGCCGCCGCCATACTCGGGGTGAAGATCGGTACCGTTATGTCCCGCCTGCATCGGGGCCGGCGGGCACTGCAGAAGCGACTCTGGGAGTACTCCGGCCGCCCCAGGAGTTCGGTCGCGGTCGGGGGACGGGCCTGAATGGGCCGCTCCAATTGCGACGAGACCATGAGCCGGCTTTCTCTTTACCTCGACCGTGAGCTGAGTGACGATGAGGTCGGCGAGGTAAAAGTTCACCTGCACGCCTGTCCACCTTGCGTCGAGGTTTTCGACTTCCAGGCCGAGCTGAAACGCCTGGTCCGCAAAGAATGTTGCACCGATGACGCTCCGGCCCGGCTTCGAGCCTGGGTGCGCAAGCTCGCCGTAGAGAACACCGACCCGGCGCGATGATCCTCGACGTCGCACTGGCGTTCCTTGCGGGCCTCATCTCCTGGGCCTCGACCTGCGTGCTACCCCTGGTGCCCGCCTACATCGCCTACATGGGCGGTCAGGCGACGCTTTCAGGAGGACGGCCAAGTGCCCGCCAGCAGGCGCGAGTCCTGGGCAAAGCGGCGCTCTTCGTTGCCGGTTTCAGCACTGCCTTTGTTGCCCTTGGCGCGTCCTTTGGGCTGATCGGGGCCGACCTGCAGGCGTACCGGCCGGTGCTACTCGAGGTCGCCGGCGCGGCCCTGATTTTGATGGGATTCGCGCTCTTGACCTTGCAAAGAATTCCGGGCCTGATGAGCGAGCGACGATTCGACCTCGCCCACCGCCTGCCGCGCGCCCCGTGGGCCTCGTATGTAATCGGCCTCGCTTTTGCAATCGGCTGGACGCCTTGCGTCGGACCGATTCTCGCGGCCATTCTGTTGCGAGCCGGTGCGAGTGGTACGGCAGGTCAGGGGGCAATTCTTCTAGCCGCTTACTCTCTGGGTCTCGGCATCCCCTTCATGGTCGCCGCGGGATTATCCGGAATGTTGACCAGGCTGCTGACTCGGGTGAGGGGGGCGTACCCAGCTATGAACGCAATCGCAGCGATCTTCCTGATCGGCATGGGGTTCCTCATTTTTTCGAATCGTCTGACGGTTTTCAACAGCGTCTTTCCCTTCGTCAGTGTGACGACCCCCTTCGACTCGCACTTCCAGTCGGACGGCCCGGTCGCCACTCCTCCCGCCCAGGCGCACTTGAAGATTGGGAGCGCCGCGCCCAACTTCGTGCTCACAGACACAGACGGCCATACCATTTCTCTCGCCGCACTCAAAGGCAAGCCGGTGCTGATCAACTTCTGGGCCACCTGGTGCGGTCCGTGTCGCGACGAACTACCGTTGATCCACGACGAGTACCGGGCCCATCAAGCGGAGGGGCTGCAGGTGGTCGCCATCGACTTCGGCAACGAGTCCGCGGATACCGTGCGTCACTTCTGGCAGGGCCTCGGGCTGGAGCCGGCGCCCGTCCTCGACCCCGATGGGCAGGCGAGCCGAGCCTTTGGCATCATGCTCAAGAACGGTCTGCCGGTAAGCGTGCTGATCGGCCGAGACGGGCGGGTCAGCAGCTATGAGCCGTTTCCACTGACTCGTGACTTCCTCGATCCAGCCCTTGGCAAAGTCCTTTAACAGGAGCACGTGGACAGGCTCCGGCCTGTGGCGTTATCACGCGGAGCTGGCCGTGCGCGGTGACCCGGTCAGCCTCGGCGAGGGCAACACGCCGCTGGTGGAGCAAGACCACTGGCTCTTCAAGCTCGAGGGACTCTCCCCGACCGGCTCCTTCAAAGACCGTGGCGCGGCCACGGCGATCACCGCCGCCCGCGCAGCGGGTGCGACGGTGGTGGTAGAGGACTCCTCCGGAAACGCGGGTACGTCACTCGCTGCCTACGCTGCGGCCGCAGGCATCAAGGCCCGGATCTTTGCCCCGGATGACATCGTTTCCAGCAAGGCGCGGGCCATTCGTGCCCTGGGCGCTGAGCTGATCACCGTTTCGGGACCAAGGTCGGCCGTGACCGAGGCCGCTGTCAGCGCTGCCAGGAGCGCATACGACGCCGGCCACGCGCGTGACGATGCCTTCCTCGAGGGCACCAAAACCATCGCATACGAGCTCTTCGAGGCCCTCGGGACTGAGTTGCACGATGTGATCACGCCGGTAGGCCAGGGAACGGTTCTGATCGGACTGGCGATGGGATTTGGCGAGCTGGTTTCGAGCGGACGCCTGGAAAAACCGCCGCGACTTCATGGCGTCCAATCGGAAGCCTGCGCCCCCCTGGTGCGCGGCGCGGCCATCGGCCGCCCAGCGCCAGTGGTGCGCCAGCCCTCGATCGCCGATGGAATCCGCATCCCGGAACCCAGCAGGGCCGAGCGCAGCTATGCCGCGGTACGCTACAGCGGCGGCCGGTGGTTGACCGTGAGCGAGGATGCAATTGAACGAACCTGGCGTGCCCAGGCCGCGCGCGGACTGCTGATCGAGCCTACTTCAGCGACCGCGATTGCCGGTGCCCGAGCTCTCAACCTGCCGGCCGGCTCGGTCATCATCATCACCGGTTCGGGGCTGAAGGCGGTTGATCGCTACTGAGCGGGCCCGCAGGCCGGCGAGTTCCTGCGGGTCATAGGCGAGAGCTAGCCTCGGTCCCCAGAGGTCGATGTGGTATCCGGGTATGCGCCGGCGATTGTGCCGCGGCCCGGAATCCACGTCCGGCATCGACTTGAGCTCCAGCGCCCGCTCCGGGATCCCCTTGCTGCGGCCCCATTCCAGAACCTTCATCCGGTCGGCGCTCACCACCTTGCCATACCATCCGGCTCCATAGCGAGCGTGCTCCAGGTAGATCAGAGGAGCAAGCCACAGCCCGCCCCGCGCGGCGTAACGAAACCCATCAGCCCGCCGCTCGAACTTTCGCGGAAGCTCAGGCGGCACGGATCGTAAACCGCGCCGGGTCAAAGGCCTGAAGCGGTAGGCGGGAGCGCTGAAGGCGGACCAGGTCGGATATCAGCTGGCCGGTCGCCGGCGCCAGCAGGACGCCGTTGCGGAAGTGTCCGGTCGCCAGAGTCACGCCCTGCCAGCCTGGGAGCCGTCCGAGCAGAGGCAATCGGTCAGGCGTCCCCGGTCGGAGCCCGGCCCAGGCGCCCGCAAACTTTGCGGCTGAGAGTCCGGGAACCAGCCGCGGGATCACGCCGAGCAGCCAGGCAACGCCGCCTGCAGTTGGGCGTGAATCGAAGCCGGCCTCTTCTTCCGTTGCTCCTACATAGGTCAGCCCTTCAGGCTTGCTGACCATGTAACCGGCATTCGAGAAGACGACATTTCGAATCGGCGTGCCACTGGTTTGAACGGCGACCATCTGGCCTCGTACCGGGCGCACGGGAAGGGAGGTCCTAAGGGAAGCACCCCATGCCGCCGACCAGGCTCCGGTAGCGATCACGACCTCGGCGGCATGGACGGTTTCCCCGCCGGTCTCGATACCTGTCACGCGGTCGCCTTCCAGAATGAGGCCCTCGACCGGGGTACGCTCGCGAAGTGTCGCACCAAGGTCAACCGTGGCGCGCACCAGCGCCCGGGTCAGATCGAGAGCGTTGACCTGATGATCATTTGCGTAATAGAGCGCAGCCCGCAGCTGTGGATTAAGCCCCGGCTCGAGATCCAGTGCGCTGCTCGCGTCAAGCCAGGCAACCGGAATCCCCGACCGGTCCTGCCAGCCCCGGCGCTCCCTCAGCTCGTGTTCCTCCATCTCATCGAGCGCGACCCGCAAGAGCGGCGTTCGCCGGTAACCAATGTCTATTCCCGTGCGCTCCAAGAGCTCGTCGTTGAGCGCTTGGAAAAGCCTGGCGCTCTCAATAGCGAGGTCCGTGAAGGGCCCTGGCCCGGTGCTCTCCGATAGGGGGATCAGCATCCCGGCGGAGGCTCGCGTCGCCTCGTGACCCGCCTCTCCCCTGTCGAAGAGCATCACCCGTACGCCGGCCTTGGCCAGGTAATACGCGACCGAACTGCCAATCGCACCAGCCCCAACCACGATCACCTCGGGACGCACACCCCGAGTTTAGCGAGGGCTTGGCTAGTCGATCAGGCGCCGAAGCCGAACATCCTCGGTGGAGCGGGCTTCCAGGTAGAGGGCGCAGGTCGCCATCTTTCCGATGCACGGGGGGGAGGGCCAGCGGGCCACTCCTCGAAAGCGATGGACCTTCCCATCGACGTGGCAATCAGCCTGGTAGACCTTGATTATGGCCCTCTGCTTGCGGATGATCTGCTCTAAATACGGACAACGCATGGCTATGAAAGGTGATACCCAAAGGCTAACACGGGAGTCCTCAGCCGAGCCTCAATCCAATAGGAGCCCACTAGCAAACAACGAATCCGCTGACGCCTTCCTGCTGCGGTGTAAGTGTGTGGTGACGGACCGGCTACACTCAGCCTTCGTAGCGCCGATCTGAGACCTGAACCGTAAGCTCCATGCCTGAAACTGGATTCTGGCGATCTGGAAACATGCTGTCCTGGTGGCGCCGCCGCCGGTCAGCCGCTTCGCAGCCCGCGGGCCCGGAGCGTCGGCTGGTCTTTGTCCTCGGAGGGGGCGGCAGTCGCGGCGCCTGCACGGTCGGGGTCCTCAAGGCTCTCCTCGAGGCCGGGATCAAGCCGGACGCGGTGGTGGGGTGCAGTTCCGGCGCATTCAATGCGGTTGCCCTTGCATCCAAACCGGACCTGGAAACGATCAACCAGCTCGCTCGCGTCTGGGGCTCGATTCGAAACCGCGATCTGTTCAATCGGAACCCGCTTCGGATGGCAGTCCGGTATGTGCGCAGCCACAACAGCTTTTTTGACAGCCGCTATCTGCGCCGCCTTGCGGCGCTGAACCTGCCTGCAACCTTCGAGCAGCTCGTGCTTCCCTGTGCGGTCATCGCGACCAACCTGACCCGCGCCCGCAAAGAGATCTTCACGACGGGCAGCGTTCCTGACGCCGTGGCAGCGTCTTCCGCCATCCCCGGCGTCTTCAACCCCTACCGGATCGGCGACGAGGAATTCGTTGACGGCGCCGTCGCCGAGAACGTTGGACTGGCCGAGGCGATCCAGCTGGGAGCCACCCACGTCATCGCGATCGACAACAGTACTTCCAATCCGCGCCGGCCACCAAGCAACAATCTCACGGGGGTCCTGGCGCAGAGCATCCAGATCATGCTGGCGCAACGCACCATCGAGGAATACCAGCGTTTCGCCACCCAGGCGCAGATAAGCCTGCTCGTACCGAACGTTGAGTTCGGTACCGAGGGTACGGACTTCAGCCAGGTAGAGCGCCTGATAGAGGAGGCCTACGTGCGAACGCGGGCCTTTCTAAAGGGTGGCGGACTCACCAGAGAAGGTGAGGTTGCCGCCGGCATCCACGTCATGCTGCCGCAGCGGCGCTCTACGGTCATCTCGCTGGCGCAGTGACGGCGGCCGCTTCAACGGTGAGCCGCCGGCGGCGGTGGCTGCAATGGCTGTGGCCGCTTCCACTCCTGTTGCTTGCCTGGTTGATCGCGCCGCTAAGAGCCGGATCCCTCTATCCGGGGATGCCCTGTACGGCACAAGCAGACACTGTTTTCCGGCTCCTCTCGTCCACGGTGATATTCATCCCGGTTGCAGGCCTTTTGCTCCTCCTGGCGCGCTGGGTGCGCCGGGCACAGGCCCGCGGACTCCGGATCTGGACCATCGGGCTCACGGCAGCGGCACTCGGAATCAGCATCGCTTTTCTGCTCTTCGGCGGGGTGTCTGTGAATGATGGCGAGCAGGCGATCGGTTGCCCCGCCGCCGGAGAGGGCTTCCAGCCAGTCCATTGCTGGCGCAGCGGTAGCACGCTCGAAATGAATGCATCCGGGCGGCGCCCACTGGACATCAACTCCATAAATCGCCTGGCACGCGCTCTGGCAGCAACCAAGCAGGATGCCACCCTCTACGAGGCGATTCTCCTCGACACCTCAGATCCGGCGGTCGCCGCCTACTCCAACGCGAGACTCTTCCTACTGCAGCGTCCCGACGTGACGGGATGGCGCGATCGCTGCCTGTCCGAGCATCAGGCCAAGCAGCAGGAGGTCCGGTCCCATCGAATCGGGTTCTATCGCTTCAGCGCCCAGCAGTCGCCACCCGTCAACGCCTTCTTCCTCCAGGATGCCGGCAAAAATGGCGAGCCTGGCTACGAGGTCATCGACCTGCTGCATGGAGGGAGCGCCCTCCCCTACGTGTCCCCCGCGGATCTTCAGCCGGTAGAGTCTGCATACCTCGACCGCGTCTCGACGGAACTTGCCACCCTCAACCAGGATCTCGATCGGGAGGCGCAAGCGCCGACACCGGCCGGCGCACTCGCCGCGATGCGCCGAGACTACGACCGCGCCAGGGCAAACCTGGCCGCTGCCCCCCCACGCCTGGCCGGCTACCGAGATCAGCGACTTGCCCGCTTCCTCGCGAACTACGACCTGATCTTGACCGCGGAGGAGAGCGCTGCCCAGGGCCAGAGCGCGGTAAAGATCCACTCGAGCGCATACGAGCAACATCGCCGCTTCTACTACCAGGAGCCACGGGTCACACGGTTGATCGGGTATCTGTACCTTCAAGAGCCGGGGCTGAGCTTCAGCGACGAAGTGCTCTCGACGGTAAACTGGGCAGTGTTCTAAGCGACCTCGAGCAGGAGGGGAAAATCATGAGCGGTGTTCGCGTCTTGGTCGGCACGCACAAGGGGGCATTCGTCCTCACTTCCGATGGCAAGCGCCAGAACTGGGATGTAAGTGGACCGCACTTCGTTGGCTGGGAGGTCTACCACGTCAAGGCCTCCCCCGCCGACCCTAATCGCCTGTACGCCTCCCAGAACACGGGCTGGTTCGGCCAGCTGATCCAGCGCTCGGACGACGGCGGAAAGACCTGGGCACCCGTCGGCAACAAGTTCGCCTACGAGGGCGAAGCGGGAACCCACCTGTGGTATGACGGGACGCCGCGGCCGTTTGAATTCAAGCGGATCTGGCATCTCGAACCCTCGCTCGACGATCCCGACACCGTTTACGCCGGGGCAGAGGACGCCGCGCTCTTCAAGACCACCGACGGCGGCCAGACATGGACGGAGCTTGCCAGTCTCCGGCAGCACCCGACGGCGCCGTACTGGGCACCCGGGGCCGGCGGCATGTGCCTGCACACGATCATCCTCGATCCCAGCCGTCCGGGTCGAATCTTTGTCGCCATCTCCGCCGCCGGAGCGTTCCGCTCCGATGATGGGGGGGCCAGCTGGCAGCCGATCAACCGTGGGCTGCGATCGGAAGGCATCCCCGATCCAAACGCCGAGGTGGGACACTGCGTTCACCGCCTGGCCATGCACCCTTCGCGCCCAAACGTCCTCTACATGCAGAAACACTGGGATGTGATGCGCAGCGATGACAGCGGCGATTCATGGCAGGAGGTCAGCGGCAACCTGCCGTCCGACTTCGGCTTCCCGATCGACGTCCACAGCCACGAGCCCAACACTGTTTTCGTCGTCCCGATCAAGAGTGATTCGGAGCATGTCCCACCCGATGGGAAACTCCGCGTCTACCGCAGCCGGTCCGGAGGAAACCAGTGGGAGGCGCTGACCAATGGCCTCCCCCAGAAGGACTGCTACGTCAATGTCTTGCGCGATGCGATGGCTGTCGATGCCATGGAATCCTGCGGAATTTACTTCGGCACGACAGGCGGGCAGGTGTACGCCTCGACCAATGCCGGCGATTCCTGGGCTCCCATCGTCCGAGACCTGCCGAAGGTTCTTTCCGTGGAGGTGCAGACGCTGGCGTGATCCGGGTTCTGCTTCCGACGCATCTACGGAAGCTGGCGAAGGTCGACGGCGAGGTCCGACTCGACCCGGAAGGAGAGGCGACGCAACGATCTGTCCTGGATGCCCTGGAATCGAGTTACCCGATGCTTCGTGGGACGATCCGAGACCAGGCGACGTTCAGGCGGCGGCCGTTCATACGCTTCTTCGCCTGTGAGCAGGACCTGTCCAACGAGTCCCCTGATGCGCCTGTCCCCACCGAGGTCGCCAGCGGCGCCGAGCCCTTCATGGTCGTCGGCGCGATGGCAGGAGGCTAGACGCCGGCCGCTGGTTTCATTGCCGGCGCTCTGACCTGGTCGTAGAGGATCCGGCGGACAGTATCCAGCCAGCGGTTATCCCCGTGGTCCGCCCGCCACAACCAGTACTCACTACCCCAAAAGAGAACGGTTGAGTAGCCCGCGTCGGACACGTTGTTGAAGATGTTGCGAATCGCCTGTGGGCTGGTGCTTTTCGGGTTGGTGTAAGAGTCCCTCGACGCTTCCCAGGGTTCGGCCTGGGCCTCGGTGATCCACGCCTGCTTTCCCTGGGAGGTCGCCAGGTTGTGGAGGGCCCCGAGGCGATCGGGCCAGTCGCTGTCGGCCCGGCTCAAGCGGTTCTGGCCCAGGAAGCGGTAGCCGATCGCCGTATAGACGTCGAGGCCGAGTACGTCGCCCTTGTTCAGCGCTCGCAGACTATCGCGTTCGGCACTGTCCGCCTGGAAGCCGAGCAGCTCACGCACGTCGAAGGGATGCCGGGCTGACGCCTGGTCGAAGAGCAGGTTGAAATGGCTGAAGGCGTTGACGATCACCGGCCTGTGATGCGCGTCGAGCTGGCGCACCGTCGAGATCTCCGTTCCGAGAAAGTCGGCATCGATCCAGAGACGGTTGGGCCCGGCACGGTTGAACGGTTCGTTTTCAACCTGCCAGGCCAGAAGGGCCCGGTTGTCCCGGTAACGAAAGACGGTGTTCTGGACAAAGGTCATGGTGGCGTCACGGAGCGTGGGATCAGCGGCGACATCCTGGCCGTCCCGGACTCCCAGCGGAGCGAACGCGGTCGGGATGTAGAACTCGGGCCAGCCGAGTCCTTTCATGCCCACGGTCAGCACCACCGGCTGCCTGCTTTTTGCCGCCTCCTGCATCAGCCAATCGAGCTGCTCGTAGCCGTCTTGATCGACCTGGTTCCAGTAGGCGCTCAGACGAATCACACGAAAATGCATCGCTTCGAGCCGCCGGAAGGCCGAGCGGTAGTCGAGGCCTAGGGCCGCCGCCCTCCGGGGACTGAAGCTGATCCCCACCTTTACAGGCCCTGGGTTGGCGTGCGCCTTGGCACCGGCCGGCGAGAATAGGTGCGCCTGGGCGATCGCAAGAAAGGGCAGTACAAGAGCGAGC
>DASWQQ010000330.1:0-4571 GCA_036403615.1 Candidatus Dormiibacterota bacterium
GCCGGACCTGGTGCCCGAGACTGACCAGCTCACGCGCCCAGTGATGGCTCGTGCCGCAGGCCTCCATGCCGATCAGACAAGGCGGAAGCTTGCTGAAGAACGGGATCACCTGAGCCCGCCTTAGAGCCCGTCGGACGACTACCTCGCCCGTGCTGCTGATCGCGTGAACCTGAAAGACGTTCCTTGGCCAAGTCGAGGCCGACAGTGATGATCTCCATCGTGTGGCTCCAAGCTGATGCTGCGTGACAGCCACCACTTTGGCGCTGCAACGCCGGGAGCGGGAGCCATCCACCCCATCTGCTCTCGGGCAAGCGTAGCGAAAAAGCGGTCGCTCTAGCTCCCGCGAAAATGTGTGCAAGCGCACCTGCCGGACGACAGTCGTGAGACCACCTCCAGAAATGTTCGACCGTCCCCCTGATCAGGGGGCGCGGCTCGTCCTGCTGTTTCGAATGGTGATCCCAAGCACTGGGGCCTCTGTTTCATGGCTCAACCGCCGCCAGAGGTGACCCGGGGTACTACGGAGAACACTGATGACCCAATACGCTCTGACCACATCTCGGATCGTACTCGCGGCGGCTTGGGCCGCCGTGCTGGCTCTGGTGCTGTCATCAAGCCTCGGTGCGCGGACTGAAGTGCGGCTCGGTGAGGCTGGCCAAACGCCCTGTGAGCTCAATCTGCAATGCCCCTGAACGTGCCTCAGAGACCATGGAAAGGACTGCTCCCATGATGTCCCGGCTTCGCTCCAGGCTGATGCTTTGGCTGTCGACGTTCTTTCTTCCGGTCCTGGCCGCCGCAACGTAGGCGGTGATGCTGCCCATCCAGTCCGTCGAGGCGAGTGCGCCATTCTCGATCGAGGCTCTCCAAATGGCCGCTCCACTGGATCTACCGTCGACCAGCTTCGACGGGAACTGACCTGCAATAGCGAGCGGATGTTCGAGGCTTCCAGGCCCGCATCCGCTGGCTTGGAAGGCATCTCGTCATGCTCGAAGAAATCGCGCGCGTTCTACTCTGGCTTGCAGCTGGTGAGTTCCTGGCGAGGCTTGGCATCCTCCCGGTCCCGAGCCCCGTGATCGGGCTCATGCTGCTCTACGCTGACCTCCTTTTGCGCGGCGAGGTATCGGCCGAACTGGGAGGCCTCGCGGATGGCTTGCTAGGCGTCCTTGGCATGCTCTTCGTGCCGGCCGGCGTGGGCGTGGTCGGCTACCTCGACCTCCTCCAAGCCGAGATCGTGCCCGTGATGGCTGCCGTAATTGGCGGAACGCTGACCACGATCGTCGCGACCGCGCTCGCGGCGGAGTGGTTCGGTGCTCTTTCGGAACGCCGGCGGATCCGCGCGGACGGAGTGCGTCAGAATGCCTGATCCGAGCGCCTGGACCTCGCTCGGCGAGCAGCCGGCCGTTACGGCCGCGGGAACCGTACTCGCTTACGTGGCCGCGACACGCCTGCATCGCCGCTGCGGGAGGCACCCGATGCTCAATCCCACGCTCGTCGCCATAATTCTGGTCGCGGTAGGGATAAGGGCACTTGGCATCCCTTATTCCGGCTACTTCCGCGGAGCGAGCTTCGTTCACTTCCTGCTCGGACCCGCCGTGGTTCTGCTGGCCGTCCCACTCTTTCGTCAGACAGTCCTGATCCGTGCCTCGGGCGGGCTTATCGCGGCGGGGCTAGCGGTCGGCCTACCGGCTGGCGTAGTGAGCGCGGTTGGGATCGCATGGCTGTTGGGCGCGGGGCCCCAGACGCTTCTCTCTCTGGCCGCAAAATCCGTGACCGCAGGAATTGCGATCGGCCTATCCGAAAAGATCGGCGGTCTGCCAGCCCTCACGGCCGTCCTGGTGATCATGACCGGGATCACCGGCGCGGCGCTCGGCCCGGGTCTCCTGAAATTGGCGCGTGTCCACGACATGCGTGCGCTTGGGCTCGCAATGGGCATCGCGTCGCACGGGATCGGCACGGCTCGGGCGCTGCAGGTCAGCGAGGTGGCCGGAGCGTTTGCCGGCCTCGGCATGAGCCTGAATGGAGTGCTCACGGCCATGCTGCTGCCGCTCGCGGTACAAGCGTTCTAGAGGCCGAGGTGCGGCAACAGAGGGGCCCGCCCGCCTGGCGTCGCTAGGGTGGTGAGCACAACCAGCCCTTAATTCGTCCCGAATGGCGACGAAGCGGTCGGATCGAGCCATAGCTGCAAACCGAGTTCGCTCGCGTTATGAACGTCGAGCCTCTCATATAGACGGCGTGTTGTATCCACCACGGACGACAGCTTGGTGCCGAGTTCCTCGGCAATCTCTGGCTTTGACTTCCCGATCGCGAGGAGGACGCCGACGCGAACCTGCGTCGGCGTGGCCCCGCGTCTGCGTAAAATGCGGGCCGCGTGGGCAACTGCATGCTCGTGCAGCTCAAGACTTACCAGGACGGGCGTGTCGAACGGGTTCGCCGTGATGTCCTTGGTCGGGACGCCGACCGGCGCCAGCCAGCTCGCCTCGATCGTGACGCTTCCCCACGCCGTGGCAACATTCGCCCTCGGTGGTCTCTTCCCCTTCCCTCGCGCCGCCCCGACTAGAGATTTGATAACCCCCCTGATCGGGACCAGAGTTTCGGGCCGAGCGGCCCCCCCGTCGTGCCAGTTCTCCGCATGACGGTCGAGGATGCAGAAAAGGTGATCGGATCCTGGGCTCTGGAAAAGCATGCGTCCGCTCCTATCAAAGATTGCCGACGCGCGGTGGAGAGGTGCAGCGGCGAAGCAGGCCGGCTCCTGCTCCTGAACGGTTCCGGCAGGCGAACGCTGAGCCCCTCGATCGCGCAGCGCATGTGCGATCCAAGGCCGGATGGCATCAAGGTCGGCCACCTCTTTCGAACTAAAGGGCCGAGCGGAACGGTGCCGCGATAAAGCGAGGCTCGCGATCGGGCGATTTTCGTCCGAGATTGCCGCTTCAAGCAGCCAGCAGGAATCCAGCCGGCGTTCAAACTCATTGTAGTACCGGCTCTGAAGATACGTCCCCCCTTGGCGGTGCAGGGTGGCGCCGATCGCGTTTTTCCGGAGATTATCGTTGTATCCATATAGAAGAGAGTTCGGGTCTCCTATGAACTCCTCAAAGCTGTCGAGGAAGACCGGGAGGAACTCCGGATGTTCGGCGTAGCCGATATGGGGCCTCAGTTTATGATCATGCAGGCCGATCCGCGTCCATTCGGCGGGAACGACGTCCCGGATGGCGCTGGCCAGCGCGACGAGCGCGCTCTCGGCGGGCAGCCCCAGGCAACATAGCGTCTTAAGGTGTTCCACCGCGTTCGCCATGTTCCCTCCGTGCAACAACACCCCGCAAGCGGAGCGAATGATGCCACCGCCGTCAGTCGCTGATTTGGGGCAGAAAGACTTTGTTGTACGCACTTCACCATGGATGTGCGTGAGCACACACATGGGAACTTCCGCGGTCGCCCAGATGCCAGATCAAAAGTTCGACCAAGAAAACATCCGGTGCATATCTTGGGCCACCGGGCAAAGGGCTACGTGTCGCTGATCGGCATCCGAACTGGCCTGCCCGCCGCTCGCGATCGCACCGCGACATCCAGGAAGTTCTAGTAATCCTCAGCAGCTACGCGGCAGTGGAGCGACCTGCCCCCCCGATCATGGGGCGCGGGCGCCCATCAGTGTTCCTAAGCTCGGCTTCGAGGTCTTACACCAGGAGGCGAGAATGGCTGTCACACTCATCACGCAGTGGCGAAAATACCTCGGGGTCGCTGGTCTAGTTCTTGCGGCCACTGTATCTGTCTTCCTGACGACAAATCCGCCCTCGGAAGCGGCTTCTCCAGAGCTGCTGGCATCCAAAGCCTCGCACAGCGAACATCAGCCATTTCCGGGCGCAACGACGATGTGCGTGATCCTTTATGATGTTGCACGGTGCGCGACGCCTCACTAACCGGCCGCTTCTGCGTTCGGCCAGTTCACGCCGATACAGGCGCAGCGTGGGGCTCAGCTGGACGCTACGCCAACTTCGGCGGGAGGATTCCAACCTGAGCGGTGACGCGGCCGCCTCACGCAGCTAGGGTCCGGCGGAACAAAGGGCTGCCATGCCGTCTAAGACTGTGTTCGTCGTCCAAACGTTCGAACTGAAACGAAAGCGTCTCGTGCCCGGAAAGCAGGAGGTCGCCCCCACGCAGAATGGAGCGCTCAAGAAAGCGGAAGCGCTGGTGACTCGCATTCCGGGAGCGGCTGCGATCTCCATGACGGTGGACGACGAGACGGGGGAGGTTGAGCGGGCCACGCTCCTCGGCACCTTTGGCGAGGTCCCCGAAGGCTTCGCTGAAACGCTGACAGGTGGGTAGGCTTCGAACTCAATCAGGGGCTGGTTCGCGCGTTGGCAAAGCAAGCCCGATGTGGTCGCGCGATCGGGAAGTCAGGCCATAATCAAAGGGCGGCACCACTGAAACAGAGAGGGTGCCGCCGATGCTCACGCCGCACCGTAGAGCGGCCGCGCCCGCGCATTCACGTTTTGGCGGACTCGATGACGAGATCGCCCGCGTGATCGCCGAGAACGTCGCACGCCGAACCGAAACGCAGGACGCAGCATGACGCGAAGGGC
>DASWQQ010000331.1:0-2397 GCA_036403615.1 Candidatus Dormiibacterota bacterium
TCCGGCGGGCCCAAGTTGAAGAAGCCCTTGACGAAACGCTCGAAGGTCAGCGGGTTGCACGCGCCCGCCCCCCAGTGCTGGAGATGCCAGCTCTGCCACTGCACGATTTCCGCCCGGGTGCGCGGGTCATCGGGCCAAAGCGGATTGGGCGTCTGGCTGGCGAGATACTGCATGATCGCGGTCGACTCCCACAGCAAGAAGTCGCCGTCGACCAGCGTTGGCGTGCGGCCGGTCGGATTGAGACTTAGGTACTCCGGCGCACGCTGCTCGCCCTTGCCCAGGTCGACTAATATGTCCTCGACGGGAAGGCCGAGATGGGCGGCGACTGCGCGCACCTTCCACGTGTTCGGAGAGAACGGAAATCCGTAAAGCTTCATAGTTCGTTCCTCCTTCTGCTCGTGGCGAACGAGAGTGCACGGATCAGGCCGCCATCGATCTGCGACACCTACTGAGCCGAGCACCGAGGTCATGTGCCTGGCAATGCGCGGAGCCCGCGCGTTTGCCGGCTGAAACCGACTGACATCTTGGCCTGTGTGTGAGACGCTTTCCAGCTACTTAGTGCAGGAGCAGGGGATGAATGCGCACGCTGCCGTCAAATTGGCGGGTACTCAGCATCCCTTGTCGCTGCAGGGATCTGGCAGGATCAGCAACCTCGATGGTGTGCGCATACACCCAGGGACAAAGACGCTCCGGCTCCTGCTTCCTTACCTGTTCGCTTTTGTGGCTTCGGTCATCACGAACGGACGCGCCTTATCACAGGACCCGCAGGCCGTTCTTGCGCCGACTGGCACTCTCCGTGTCGGAGTTTACAACGGGAGCCCGACCTCGCAGGTCCGAAGCCGTTCCGGCGAAGTACATGGTTTGGCAGTCGAGCTTGGACAGGAGTTGGGGCGCAGCCTCAAGGTACCGGTCGAAATAATCGAATACCCGCGTGTCGCCGAGGTGGTGGACGCAATCGCGGCGGGGCGCGTGGATATGACAGTGACGAATGCCAGCCCGGCTCGCGCCGAGAAAGTGGCGTTCACGGAGTCGCTGCTCACGTTGGAACTTGGGGTCCTCACACCTTCGGGCTCTAACGTATCGAGCTTCCTTGACCTGGACGCGCCCGCCCGCCGTGTCGGGGTTACGCAGGGCAGCACTTCCGAGAAGACATTGAGAGGGCTGCTGAGCAAGGCGTCTATCGTTCCGGCGCCTTCCATGGACCGTGCCGCGGAAATGCTCAAGGAGGGCAGCCTTGATGCTTATGCGACCAACAAATCGATTCTGTTCGAGCTATCGGATGCGCTACCAGGATCACGCGTCCTAGCTGACCGTTGGGGGCTGGAGCACCTAGCTATGGCCTACCCAAAAGGACGCGAGGCAGCGGGGTCATTCCTCGCGTCCTTCATTGCAAGGATCAAAGAGACCAACTTCATTGCAGGCGCGGCAGAGCGGGCGGGTCTCCGTGGTCAGGCTCGAACAGAACGCTGACGGAGAGGATGGCCCGATATCTCGCTGTTGGGCTCTCGTCCTATCGCACCGGCGCCCAGATAGGTTAACCCGCCCAGCACCGCGGCCACCAGGAGCAATGCCGGCACGTCTCCTAGCATATGCCCCGTATGATCCCCGGTACTATAGGATTGAACCGCCATGATGAGACCGTGCACGACACTCGACCATATGGTGAAGTCGATCAGCGATCGGTTTGCGGCGGGGTCGCGCGCCGCACGGATCAGGAATATCCCTAGCGTTGCGTAGATGCCCACGATCATCATGAAATAATGCGAAGCGCTGGGCGGGCCCTCGTGCCAAGCCCAGCCCGAAGGCCAGATGATTGCAAGCGGATAGAGCAGCAGGCAGACGAGGCCGAATGCGATTAGGGCAATTTGCAGCAGTTTGAGCCGTGACATCAGAATCCTCCGGCGCTGTCGAGAGCAGATACCTTATACTTCCGTCGACTCGATTATTATAAGTAATCCCTGAGGACACGGTGGCCGAATTGCTCGCATGCGCTTGCTCCTCCAGCATAAGGTGAAACAGTCTCATCCCCGCACTCTTCTCGCCGTAGGCCGCGCCCGTCAGACCGCCGACCTCCAACTCCATCAAGCGCTGCGCGGCAAAGCCGATCATCTCCCGCAAGAGGTCGGCATCCGGGCTCTTCTCCAGGAGAGCACGCAGGTTCATCATCTCGTCGGTCATCGGTGGATCCTCGGTTCAGGTTGGTGCTCGCAACCCGACCCTACCGGGAACCGTCGATGACCACCGCGCAGCCGACCGCCTGCTACAGCGCTGTTGAGGGCGCGCAGGCGGTCGCCTCCGCTACAGCCGAGTTACACCACCACCGGGGACACGACCCGTGAGAGCACCTGTCGTTGGCGTGAAAGCGCGGTCAATATCAAAACCACCAAAGGGTGAGGT
>DASWQQ010000332.1:0-3994 GCA_036403615.1 Candidatus Dormiibacterota bacterium
GTCGATACCGCGGCCGCCTCGATCGCCGAGATGATCTCGAGCGCCGTGGCAGAGGCGGACGGCACGGCGCACGGCAATCCCAAGCTCAAGACGGGCAAGGCGGTCAGCATCGGAGTCGTTGGCACCGAGTTCGGCGGCCAGTACACGCTCAGCGGCACCCGGCACGTCTTCGGACCCCAGGGGTACCGGACTCACTTCTCGATCAGCGGCCGGCAGGACCGGTCGCTCCTCGGTCTTGCCTCTGTCGGCTGGTCCAACGGCAGCGCGTCCGCGGGCGGCCATCCGATCAACGGCGTCGTCGTAGCGCTGGTGACGGACAACAACGATCCCAACAATCTTGCCCGCGTCAAGCTCAAGTTTCCATGGCTCGACGACAACTATGAGTCGGACTGGGCCCGGATCACCCAGCTTGGCGCCGGACCAAACAGCGGCGCTCTATTCATCCCGGAAGTCAACGACGAGGTGCTGGTCGTGTTCGAACACGGCGACATCCGCCGGCCGTACGTTATCGGCTCCCTCTACAACGGGCAGGACACGCCGAACCTGGGAAGCGGCCTCTTCGACAACGGCAAGGTGAAACGCCGCGGTTTCGTCTCGCGAAAGGGCCACCAGTTTCTTTTCTTCGATGACCCTGGCAAGTCCGGCGTGGCCTTCATCAGCAGCGATGGCAACCTGAAGATCTCGCTCAACGAGACGAATTCAGAGATACATATTTCGTCCCAGGGCAAGGTGCACATCGAATGCCAGCAGGACATGACGCTGGAATCACAGGGCAACCTCAAGCTGTCAGCGGCGCAGGGCATCAGCCTCGAGGCACAGACGAACCTGGACCTCAAGGGCGGTTCGGGCGCAACCCTCGATGGCGGGCCGCAGCTGCAGGTCAAGTCAAGCGGACAGCTGGCCGTGACCGGCTCGATGGTGGATATCAATAATGGCGCCCTGCAGGTGATGTGACGGTGATCTCATGCCGTTCTTGATCCAGGTCGGAGCGCAGGTGATGTGCGCGCACGGCGGCCAGGCGCAGGCGACTGTGCCGTACCCGAGGGTCTTGCTTGGAGGGCAGCCTGCGGTGCAGCAGGCGGCACCCTGGATGATCGCGGGATGCGCCTTCCCTCCCCCGCCGGCTGCCAACGGGCCGTGCATCACGGCGATGTGGACCAGCGGGACAACGAAAGTAATCGGCGGCGGCATGCCCTTGCTTTTTCAGAGCAGCCAGGCGCAGTGCATACCCACCGGGACGCCGGCGATGGTCGTCATGACGCAAATGAAGGTCCAGGCGCTATGAGCGAAGAGTTCATCGGTTCCGGCTGGGCCTTTCCGATGCGGACGGACGCGACCGGCCGGATCGCGCTGGTCTCACGCGACAAGGAGATCGAGGAGAGCATCAGGCTCGTCCTGGGAACGGCGATCGGCGAACGTCCGATGCGGCCCGAGTTCGGTTGCGAGATCCACGACTATGTCTTCGACAGCGCCGACTCGGAGACCGCAGCCCGGATTGCCGCGGCGGTGCGCGCCTCGCTGCGGCGCTGGGAACCACGCATCGAAGTGCGGGACGTCATAGTCAGCTTCGATACCGCCGATTCGAGCGTGATCTACATCGACATCCGCTACGCGGTTGGCGAGACCAATGACCCGCGCAACCTTGTCTTCCCGTTCTACGTGATCCCGGCCGAGACGAACTAATTTCCATTCCAGGAGTGTGAGCATGGCGCTACCGGTCCCCAATCTCGACGACCGTCGCTTCCAGGACCTGGTTGACGACGCCAAGCGCCTGGTCCAGCAGCGCTGCCCGGAGTGGACGGACCATAACGTCTCCGACCCGGGCGTGACCTTGATCGAGACCTTCGCCTGGATGACGGACCAGGTCCTCTACCGGCTCAACCGGATCCCCGAACGCAACTACGTGAAGTTCCTGGAGTTGATCGGCGTCCGGCTGTTTCCGCCGACGGCAGCACGTGCCCTGATCACCTTCTGGCTGGCGGGTCCGCAACCGGCGACGGTTCATATCCGGCCCGGCACGCAGGTGGCGACGGTGCGCACCGAGACCGACGAGGCAATCGTCTTCACGACCCTCGGCGACCTCCCGATCATACCCTCGTCGCTGCTTCGAATCGCTTCCAAATTGAGTGCCGACCAGGAGGTAAGGGATCACACCGACGCGCTCCAGGCGCGGACCCAGTTCTTCTGCTTCGACAAAGTGCCAAAGCCGGATGACGTGCTGCTGGTCGGGCTCACCGAGGCGGTTCCTTCATGCGCGGTGACACTGCGCCTCAGGTGCGACATCGAGGGCGTGGGCGTCGATCCGGAGAATCCGCCGCTGACATGGGAAGCCTGGGACGGCTATGGCTGGACCGCCTGTGAGGTTGACCGCGATGGGACCGGCGGGCTAAACCGCGATGGGGACCTGGTCCTGCACGTGCCCAAGAACCATACGGTCTCCGTGATTTCCGGCCAGCGAGCCGGGTGGCTGCGGGCACGGGTGCTCAAGCCGGAAACCGACCAGCCCACCTACAGCGCCTCGCCCATCATCAAGGGCGTTACCGCGTTCACCATCGGCGGTACGAGCGAAGCGGTCAACGCCGAACTGATCGAGAACGAAATCCTCGGCGTCTCGGAAGGCGTCCCAGGCCTGCGCTTTACGCTCAAGCACCGCCCCGTCGTGCCGGGCGGATCCGCCGCGGTCCTCGAGGTAAGCGGGATCGACGGCTGGGAGGAGTGGAAACAGGTCCAGGACTTCGTCGACAGCAAGCCTGAGGACACTCACTTCATGCTCGACTCGGTCGCCGGCGAGGTGCTGCTCGGACCGGGCGTGCGGGAGCCTGACGGAGTTCTTCGCTACTACGGCGCCGTCCCTGCCAAGGGCGCAAGGCTTCGACTACGGTCTTACCTGATCGGCGGCGGCCGACGTGGCAACGTCGCGCGGAACTCGATAAGCGTGCTCAAGTCCTCGATCCCGTACGTCTCGAAAGTGCAGAACCGGCGAGCCGCGGAGGGGGGCGTAGACGGCGAGGATATGGAGAACGCGAAAGTCCGAGGACCGATCGTGCTGCGCACACGCGACCGGGCCGTCACCATGGAAGACTACGAGCACCTGGCCAAAGAAGCGGCCCCGGAGGTCGCGCGGGTTCGATGTGTGACCGCCGGAGATGGAGCGGATGCGGGCGGGGTGCGAATCCTGGTCGTTCCGGCGGCGGGAAGCAGCGCCGGCCGGCTTCGCTTCGAGCAGCTCCTTCCCGCCGAGGACACCCTGCAACGGATCGGGCGCCGCCTCGACGAGGCGCGCGTCATCGGCACCCGTGTCCTGGTGGAGCCGCCTGTGTACCGAGGCGTGACCGTGGTGGCAAAGCTGAAGCCGCGCCCGAACGCCAATCCGACGCGGCTCCAGGCGGACGCGCTCGAAGCGCTTTACCAGTATTTTCATCCGATCAGCGGCGGCCCCGATCGCAGTGGCTGGCCCTTCGGACGTCCGGTTCACGTCGGAGAGGTCTATTCCGTGCTGCAGGCGCTGCGCGGAACGGAGCTGGTTGAGGACGCACGCCTCTTTGGCGCTGATCCGACCACGGGCCAGCGCGGGCAGGCGGTTCAGCGGCTCCAGATCGAGCCCCACGCGCTGGTTTACTCTTACGAGCACCAGGTAATGGTGGAGGGCGCATGATCGCGGCCCCACCGGTCTCCGAGCGGAAACGCGGGCTGGTCAACTCGCTGGCGTCGCCACATCCGTTAGGCCAGTACCTGCCCGGGCTCTACCAGGAGGACGACTTCGCGCAGCGGTTCCTGTCTGCCTTCGATTCCGCGCTGGCGCCAATCTTTGTCACGTTGGACAACCTCAACGCCTACATGGATCCCTGGCTGGCGCCCGAAGACTTCCTCGACTGGCTCGGCTCCTGGTTCGGGCTGACGCTCGACGAGTCCTGGTCCGTCCAACGCCGGCGCACGCTGGTGGCGAATGCCTTCGAGTTTTACCGGATGCGGGGCACGTCTAGAGGATTGAAGG